>NZ_BAAAXZ010000042.1:0-37322 GCF_039535865.1 Streptomyces thioluteus | reverse complement strand
GCCCGGAGACCTCCGCGCTCGGCCGCGCGGTGACGCGGACGGCCCGCTCCACGGCGGCCCGGTCGGCCACCGGACGGCTGAAGGCGAACGAGACGATCATGCCGGTGCCGACCGTGGATCCGGGGGCCGGGACGAAGGACGCGGTGAAGCGGTGCTCCGGCACGTAGGTCCTGAACTCGCTGTGCCGCGTGGTGCGGTGGCCCGTCGCGTCCCGGGCCACGGCGTCCACGGTGTAGCGGGCGGCGAGCGCGACCGGGCCCCTGGGGTACCAGCTGTGACCGTCCTCGGAGATGCGTCCCTTGACCGGCTTGCGGACGCCGTCCCGGACCCGTACCGCGCGCACCTTCTCCAGCCGGCCCGCCCGCACCCGCACCTCGAACCGGTCCGCCGTGCGGACGTCGCGCGCGCCGTTGTGCGGGGTGACGCGGATCAGCGCGGGGGGCCGGGCGCGGGTCGTCCGAGGGCGTCATGCGCGGCGCCACGGGCCGCAGCGCTTCCGCGGCACAGCCGCTGAGGACGGCGAGGGCGGTGAGCGCGCACAGTCCGCGGAGGGTACGCGGGAGGGCAAATCCTGTCACACCCGTCCCAACGACACGGTTCCTCCCGGGAAAACGACAGGGCACTCGCTTGCTGCCCCCGATCACACGTGTGAGCGCATGCGCGGAACCGGGCAGGAGTGGGAAGGAAACCCCACAAGGCCCCGGACACGGGGCGGGGCCGCACCGCCAGACACCGGGAACGGGAAGCCGGGTGCCCGGCGCGCCGTCCGAGAGCCGCCGGAGGCGAAACACGTGTCGAGCACACCCGAGCAAGAGACGGCATACGGCGTTCACTTCGAGGCCAAGGGGACCAAGGCCCCGGCGCCCCCGGCCGCGGTCAACGGCCATCCGGTCGCCGCCGGCCGCCGCCAGGCGGTGTGGCCGGGCAGCCCCGAGCCGCTGGGCGCCCGCTTCCGGGTGGACGCCCGCGGCGTCGCCGGGACCAACTTCGCGCTGTGGGCCGGCGGGGCGGAGGCCGTGGAGGTCTGCCTCTTCGACGACGACGGCTCCGGCGGCCAGCGCGAAAGCCGGTACTCCCTGGGGGAGTTGACCCATGAGATATGGCACGGCTTCCTGCCCGGCGTCCGGCCCGGCCGGCGCTACGGCTACCGCGTCCACGGCCGCTGGGACCCCTGGACGGGCGCCCGCTGGAACCCCGCCAAGCTCCTCCTCGACCCCTGTGCCCGCGCCGTCGACGGCGACTTCGTCCTGCCTCCGGAGGTGTACGGGCACGTCCGCGACTGGCCGCAGCAACACGTGGCCGACACCGTCCGCGACGAGCGCGACTCGGCGCCGTACGTCCCCAAGGGCGTCGTCGTCGCCGATGACGACGACTGGTCCGACGACCGCCGGCCCAAGACCGCCTGGGCCGACACCGTCATCTACGAACTGCACGTGCGCGGCTTCACCATGCGCCACCCCGGCGTCCCGGAACGGCTGCGCGGCACCTACGCCGGACTGGCCCACCCGGCGGCCGTCGAGCACCTGACGCGCCTCGGCGTCACCGCCGTGGAACTGCTGCCGGTGCACCAGTTCGCGCACGAGGACCACCTGCTGCGCCGGGGGCTGCGCAACTACTGGGGCTACAACTCCATCGGCTACTTCGCCCCGCACGCCGGATACGCGGCCACCGGGACCCGCGGGCAGCAGGTCGGCGAGTTCAAGCGGATGGTCCGGGCCCTGCACGCGGCCGGCATCGAGGTCATCCTCGACGTCGTCTACAACCACACCGCCGAGGGCGGCGAACTCGGGCCGACCCTGTCGCTGCGCGGCATCGACAACCGGCGCTACTACCGCCTGGCGGACGACCCCCGCCGCTACACCGACTACACCGGCTGCGGCAACACCCTGCACGTCGTCCAGCCCAACGTGCTGCGTCTGATCACCGATTCGCTGCGCTACTGGGTCACCGAGATGGGCGTCGACGGCTTCCGCTTCGACCTCGCGGCGGCGCTCGCCCGGTCGATGCACGACGTCGACATGCTCTCGCCCTTCCTCGCCGTCATCGCCCAGGACCCCGTGCTGCGCCGGGTCAAGCTCATCGCCGAGCCCTGGGACGTGGGCTCCGGCGGCTACCAGGTCGGGGCCTTCCCCCCGCTGTGGACCGAGTGGAACGACCGCTACCGCGACGCCGTCCGCGACTTCTGGCGCGGCGCCCTGCCGGACGTACGGGACCTGGGCTACCGGCTCTCGGGCTCCAGCGACCTCTACGCCTGGGGCGGCCGGCGGCCGTACGCCTCCGTCAACTTCGTGACCGCGCACGACGGTTTCACCCTGCGCGACCTGGTCAGCTACGGGCGCAAGCACAACGAGGCCAACGGCGAGGGCAACCGGGACGGCACCGACGACAACCGCTCCTGGAACTGCGGCGCCGAGGGCCCCACCGGCGACCCCGCCGTCCTGGCCCTCCGCCGGCGCCAGATCCGCAACCTGCTGACCACGCTCCTGCTGTCCACCGGGGTGCCGATGCTGGTGGCGGGCGACGAGATGGGCCGCACCCAGGACGGCAACAACAACGCCTACTGCCAGGACGGCGCGGTGAGTTGGGTCGACTGGTCGCTCCTGGACGACCCGGGCTGGCGCGCCCTCGCCGACCTCGCCGCCCGGCTGCTGGCCCTGCGCCGCGCCCACCCCGTCCTGCGCAGCCGCACCTTCTTCTCCGGCCGTCCCCAGTCGGCCGACGGCCTGCGGGACCTCGCCTGGTTCACGGCGCGCGGCACGGAGATGACCGAGGCCGACTGGTACGCGCCCGCCGCCACGCTCGGCATGTACCTCTCCGGCGGGGACATCCCGCAGCACGGGCCGGACGGGCGGCCCGTGACCGACGACAGCTTCCTGGTCGTCCTGCACGCCGGGGACCGCCCCCTCGACGTCACCCTGCCGGGCCCGCCGTGGGCGGACGCGTACGAGCTCCTCGTCGACACCTCCCTGGAGGAGCAGGACGCGGCGCCGGGCGTGCGGAGCGACGCGGGGGCGTCAATTTCCGTGCGGGAGCGGTCCGTTGGGGTGTGGAAGGTGCTGCCGGGCCGGGAGGGGGAGGAGGGGGATCCGTCCAGCGGACCAGGACGGAAAACCGAGTGAGAGGTGTCAGTGGCGAACCGTACGCTCGCTCCTGATGACCACACACAGTGAACCTTCGGGATCCGCCGCGCACCGCTCGGCCGTGCGCTCGCTGCTGCGCCTCGCGCCGTTCGTCCGCCCGGCGCGCGGCAGGTTGGTCGTGGGCACGGCCGTGGCCGTGGTCGCTTCGTCGATGAGCCTGGTCATTCCGCTCGCCCTCAAGCAGCTCGTGGACGGCCCGATCGCCGGCCGCGATCCGTCGGGGGTGTGGCTGGGCGGCCTGACGATCCTGGTGCTGGGCCTGTTGGAGGCCGGGCTGTTCGGGCTGCGGCGGCTGCTGCTGGCGCAGCCGCTCGCCGAGGTCGAGGCGGCCATGCGGTCCGCGCTCTACCGGCACCTCCAGCGGCTGCCCGTCGCCTTCCACGACCGCTGGCCCTCGGGCCAGTTGCTCTCCCGCGCCACCACCGACCTGATGCTGCTGCGGATCTTCCTGGCCTTCGCGGTGACCTTCCTGGTGGTCAACGGGCTGACGATCACGATCGGTTTCGTCATCCTGCTGCTCCAGCGGTGGACGCTGGGGCTGGTGCTGCTCGCCCCCGTCGTCCCCCTCGTCGTCCTCTGCCGCTACTTCGAGGAGCGGTACTCGCACGCGGCGCGCACCGCCCAGGACCAGGTCGGCGACCTGACCACGGTGGTGGAGGAGAGCGTCCTCGGCATCCGCATCACCAAGGGCTTCGGCCGGCACCGCGCCCAGGAGCGCGCCTTCGCCGCGCTCTCCGCCCGGCTCCGGACGACGGAGCTCCACAAGGCCGGTCTGCTGGGCATGCTCTGGGCCCTGATCATGATCCTGCCGGAGCTGGCGATCGGCGCGGCGCTGATCCTCGGCGTCCAGCAGGTCGCCGACGGCGCCCTGACCGCGGGCGCCCTGGTCGCCTTCCTGTCGACGGCCCTGGCCCTGCGCTGGCCGGTGGAGTCGATCGGCTTCCTGCTGGCCCTGGCGAACGAGTCGGCGACAGCGACGGAGCGGTATTTCGAGGTGCTGGACGCGGAGGCGCCCGGGGCGGGCGCGGATTCCGGGTCGGCGGCATCCCGACCGCGGGAGGCGCCCGCACGCCGTGGCGCCGACGCGCCATGTGCGCCAAGTGGCCGGGCACGCGCTTCCGTTGGGACTCAGCCGCCCGGGGCGGGCGCGGGCCCGGCCGCGGAGGACCGCGCGGGGTCCGCGCCGGGTCCGGCCGCACCCGGGCCCCGGGGCGATCCCGGGGTGGGGGCGACGGGACCGGGCGGTGCCGCGCGCGCCGCGGTCCGGCCCGGGCCGTACGGGCCCGGCGGCGCCACCGGCGCCGAAGGGCTGCGCCTCGACCGTGTCGTCTTCCGCTATCCCGACGCCCCGCCCGGCTCCCCGCCCGTGCTCGACGGGGTGGACCTGCACGTGCGGCCCGGGGAGACCATGGCCCTCGTCGGGGCCACGGGCAGTGGCAAGACCACACTGACCGCGCTCATCCCCCGGCTCCACGAGGCCACTTCCGGGCGGATCACCCTCGACGGGCAGGACATCACCGCGCTCCCCCGCGAGCGGCTGCGCGAGCTGGTGTCCATGGCCTTCGAGGAGCCCACCCTGTTCTCCGCGAGCGCGGGCGAGAACGTCCTCATGGGCGCGGACGGGGCCCATGAGGACGCCCTCCGCAGCGCGTTGGCCGTAGCCCAGGCGGACGGGTTCGTCGAAGCGCTCCCGCAGGGCCACCGGACCCAGGTCGGCGAGCAGGGCCTGAGCCTGTCCGGCGGGCAGCGGCAGCGGCTCGCCCTGGCCCGGGCGGTGATCGGGCGGCCCCCGCTTCCTCGTCCTCGACGACCCGCTGTCCGCCCTCGACGTGCACACCGAAGCCCTCGTCGAACGGGCGCTGCGCGAGGTGCTGGCCACCACGACCGCCCTCGTCGTCGCCCACCGGCCCTCCACCGTGCTCCTCGCGGACCGGGTGGCGCTCCTCTCCGGCGGCCGGATCGCCGCCGTCGGCACCCACCACGAACTGCTGCGCGCGAGCGAGGAGTACGCGACGCTGATGACGGGCCCGCTCCCCGGGCGGCCCGGGGAAGGGGACACCCCCCGATGACCTCCACCGTCACCGGACCGCCGGACACCGAGGACGGACAGCGGCCCGGCCCCGTCGAGGACCCCGTCGCCCGGGACGTGCTGCCCGCTCCGAAGGGCGCCTCCCTCGCGCTCCTGCGGTCCCTGCTCGCCCCCGTCCGGGGGCGCGTACGAGGCACATTGCTCCTGCTGCTCCTCCAACAGGCCGCCGTGCAGGCGGGCCCGCTGCTCGTGGCGTACGCGATCGACCGGGCCGTGCCCGCCGTCCGCCGCCACGACTACGGGCCGCTCACCGCCATCGGCGCCGCCTACCTGGGGTGCGCCCTGGCCTCGGGCCTGCTCCAGCTGGCGTTCATCCGGGTGTCGGCCCGCGCCGGCCAGGACGTCCTGCTCGACCTGCGCGGCCGCATCTTCCGGCACGCGCAGGCCCTCAGCGTCGACTTCCACGAGCGCTACACCTCCGGCCGGCTGATCTCCCGCGCCACCACGGACGTCGAGAACCTGCGCGAGCTGCTCAACGACGGCCTCCAGGAACTGCTGGGCATCGTCGCGTCGGTGCTGCTCGTCTCGGCGACGCTGCTCTGGCTCGACTGGGGCACGGGGACCGCCGCCGTCGTCTCGTTCGTCCCCCTCGCCCTGGCCGTCCGCGCCTACCGGCGCCGCTCCCTGGACGTGCACCGCCGCAGGTCCACGGCGGCCGCGGCGATGATCGTGAAGTTCACCGAGACCATGAACGGCATCCGCCCGGTGCAGGCGTTCCGCCGGGAGGCCGCCAACGAGGCGCACTTCGGCGAGCTCAACCGGCGCCACCTGCGGACCAACGCGGACGCGATGACCGCCATGGGCCGCTATGTGATGACGAGCAGGGCCCTGGCCAACACGGCCCTGGCGGTGATCGTGGTCTGGGGCGCCCACCGGGTCGCCGGCGGCTCCCTGGAGCTCGGCGTCCTGGCGGCCGCCGTGCTCTACCTGCGGCGTCTGTACGATCCGCTGGACCAGCTCGGCATGTTCCTCAACTCGTACCAGGCCGCGGCCGCTTCGCTGGAGAAGATCGCCGGGCTGCTGGCCCAGCGCCCCTCCGTTCCGGAGCCCGCCGCCCCACGGTCCCTCCCGGAGCGCCCGGCCGGGTCCCCGGGCCGCGAGGTCGTCTTCGAGGCGACGCGCTTCGCCTATCGCACGGGCGGCGAGGTCCTTCCCCGCTTCGGCCTCACACTCGCCGCCGGGCGGACGGTGGCGGTCGTCGGCTCGACGGGCGCCGGCAAGTCCACCCTCGCCAAGCTCCTCGCGCGCTTCTACGACCCGACCGAGGGCCGCGTCCTCCTCGACGGCGTCCCGCTGGGCGACCTGTCGACCGCCGAGCTGCGCCGCAACGTGGTGATGGTGACGCAGGAGGCGTTCCTCTTCTCCGGCACGATCGCCGAGAACATCGCCGTCGGCCGCCCCGGCGCGACCCGCGAGGAGATCGAGCGGGCGGCGCGGGCCATCGGCGCCCACGACTTCATCGCCGCCCTGCCCGACGGCTACGACACCGACGTCCGCAAGCGCGGCGGCCGCATCTCCGCCGGACAGCGCCAACTGGTCTCCTTCGCGCGCGCGTTGCTCGCCGATCCGGCCGTGCTCGTCCTCGACGAGGCCACGTCCTCCCTGGACATCCCGGGCGAGCGGGCGGTGCAACGCGCCCTGCGCACGGTGCTGCGCGGGCGGACGGCGGTGGTCATCGCGCACCGGCTGTCCACCGTGGAGATCGCGGACCGGGTACTGGTGATGGAGGGCGGACGGATCGTCGAGGACGGCACACCGGAGGAACTCACGGCAGGCGAGGGCCGGTTCGCCGAGCTGCACCGGGCGTGGCGGGAGAGCCTGGTCTGAGGGCGGGGCGGGACGGGGCCGGGGCCGGGGACAGGGCCGGGCTCAAGGCCGAGTTGGGCCCGGGGCCCTGCCCCGGCCCGCCCCAACCGCTATGCGGACAGCGATCTTTGGCCAACGGACATTTTCCAGCCAACTTACCGACTCGGTCCTGACATGTACCTGGCGCCGTGGCACTCTTCCCACGACCAGCGCTGGAACACCCCCCACAGGTACAGCCCCCCACACCGGTCGAAGTCCCTCTTTTCTCCTCTTCCTCTTCTCCACTGGTTCTGCCGTGAACAGCGGACGGCCCCCGTGCCGTCCCCTCTCCCATCGGCCACCGCCACCCGTGTGGTCACCGCAGAAGGAGTCAGCGTGAGACCCACCCCCCATAGACGTGCCGTCGCCATCGGTGCCCTCGTCGCCGCCGGCGCGATGCTCACCGCCGGAGTCCAGGCCACGTCCGCCACCGCCGGCACCGACGCCGCGAAGCCGGCGCCCCGCCAGAAGATCTACAAGGCCGACCCGGGCGCCCTGCCCGCCAAGCTCTCGCCCTCGCAGCGCACCGAACTGCTGCGCCACGCCGACGCCACCAAGGCGGAGACCGCGCGCACCCTGGGCCTCGGCGAGAAGGAGAAGCTGGTCGTCAAGGACGTCGTCAAGGACAACAACGGGGCGCTGCACACCCGTTACGAGCGGACCTACGACGGTCTGCCCGTGCTGGGCGGCGACCTGGTCGTGGACTCGACGAAGGCCGGCAAGGTCGCGACCGTCGCCAAGGCGACCAAGCAGCGCCTGGCGCTCGCCACGACCACCCCGTCGCTGGCCGCCGCCACCGCCGAGAAGGACGCCGTCAAGGCCGCGGCCGCGCAGGGCTCCAAGGCCTCCAAGCCCGACAAGGCGCCCCGCAGGGTCGTCTGGGCGGCCCAGGGCAAGCCCGTGCTCGCGTACGAGACGGTCGTCGGCGGCGTCCAGCACGACGGCACGCCCAGCCGGCTGCACGTGATCACCGACGCGAAGTCCGGGAAGAAGCTCGCCGAGTTCCAGGACGTCAAGACCGGCACCGGGAACACCCAGCACAGCGGCCAGGTGACCATCGGCACCAGCAAGGTGGGCAGCACCTACCAGCTGTGGGACCAGACCCGCGGCGGCCACAAGACGTACAACCTCAACCACGGCTCGTCGGGCACCGGTTCGATCATCACCTCGCCCAACGACGTCTTCGGCAACGGCACCAACAGCGACCCCGCCACGGCCGGCGCCGACGCGCACTACGGCGCGCAGCTCACCTGGGACTACTACAAGAACGTGCACGGCCGCACCGGCATACGCGGTGACGGCGTCGGCGCCTACAGCCGGGTCCACTACGGCAACAACTACGTCAACGCCTTCTGGGACGACAGCTGCTTCTGCATGACCTACGGCGACGGCAACGGCATCCCGCTGACGTCGATCGACGTGGCCGGCCACGAGATGACCCACGGCGTCACCTCCGCCACCGCCAACCTCACCTACAGCGGGGAGTCCGGCGGTCTCAACGAGGCCACCTCCGACATCTTCGCCACCGCCGTCGAGTTCTGGGCCAACAACCCCAAGGACCCGGGCGACTACCTCATCGGCGAGAAGATCGACATCAACGGCAACGGCACGCCGCTGCGCTACATGGACAAGCCCAGCCGTGACGGCCGGTCCAAGGACGCGTGGTACTCCGGCCTCGGCGGCATCGACGTGCACTACTCGTCGGGCCCGGCCAACCACTGGTTCTACCTGGCCTCCGAGGGCAGTGGCCCCAAGGACATCGGCGGGGTCCACTACGACAGCCCGACCTCCGACGGCCAGCCCGTCACCGGCATCGGCCGGGACAACGCCGCGAAGATCTGGTTCAAGGCGCTGACCGAGCGCATGCAGTCCAACACCAACTACGCGGGCGCGCGGGACGCCACCCTGTGGGCGGCCGGCGAGCTCTTCGGCGTCGGCAGCGAGACGTACAACAACGTGGCCAACGCCTGGGCCGCCATCAACGTCGGCAGCCGGGCCTCCACCGGCGTCTCGGTGACCAGCCCCGGCGACCAGACCAGCGTCGTCAACCAGGCGGTCTCGCTCCAGGTGAAGTCGTAGCGGCACCACCGGCTCGGTGACCTGGTCCGCCACCGGGCTGCCGGCCGGCCTGAGCATCAACTCCTCGACCGGCCCTGATCTCCGGCACCCCGACCACCACCGGCACCAGCAATGTGACGGTGACGGCCAAGGACGGCTCCGGCAAGACCGGTTCGGCGTCCTTCAAGTGGACCGTCAACACCACGGGCGGCGGCAGCGTCTTCGAGAACGGCACCCCGGTGGCCATCCCGGACGCGGGCGCGGCCGTCACCTCGCCCATCGTCGTCACCCGCAGCGGCAACGGCTCGTCGGCGCTGAAGGTGGACGTGAACATCACGCACACCTACCGCGGCGACCTGACGGTCGACCTGGTGGCCCCGGACGGGAAGACCTGGCGCCTGAAGGACTCCGATGCCTGGGACTCGGGCGCGGACGTCAACGAGTCGTACACCGTGGACGCCTCCGGCGTGACGGCGAGCGGCACCTGGAAGCTCCAGGTCCAGGACGTCTACTCGGGCGACTCGGGCCGCATCGACAAGTGGCGCCTGACCTTCTGAGGCACCTCCTGAAACACCCGGCACCACTGAACCGGGCGCCGTCCGGGGTGAGTACGACTCCCCCGGGCGGCGCCTTCGCGTTCCGCCCGGAGAAACAAGCGGATGAGCGATTCGCCCCAATGACCCCCACATCCGGAAACTTCAGCGAATCTTTACCAAACCGCAGCCCCCATACACCTCGATATTCACAGGAAAGCGCACGCGAGTTCGAGCAAACTGACGCTCGGTCGCGACCTCCGCGACCGGCACTCTTCACCTGCCAGGAGCTTGTGTGCGCCACACCCGAATAGCCCGTCGTCCCGCCGTCGCGGCGAGGCGCGGCCACCATCGCGCGCGGCCCTCATCGCCGCCGGCTTCACCGGCACCGCGGCCCAGGCCGCCGGCGCCGAGGACCCCGCCAAGGCCCTGCACCTCGGCGCCAAGGAGAAGCTCGTCGAGCGCAGCACGGTCACCGACGAGGACGGCACCGTGCACACCCGCTACGAGCGCACCTACGAGGGCCTGCCGGTCATCGGCGGCGACGTGGTCGTCCAGCAGTCGGCCAACGGCAAGGTCCAGGACGTCACCAAGGCCACGGAGGAGACCATCAAGGTCCCCACCACCCGGGCCAAGGTCCCCGCCCCGGCCGCCGGCCGCACCGCGCTCGCCGCGGCGAAGAAGGACGACGGCGCCGGCGCGTTCGTGCGCAACCAGGCCCCCCGCAAGGTGATCTGGGCCGCCTCGGGCAAGCCCGTCCTGGCCTACGAGAGCGTCGTCGGCGGTGTCCAGCACGACGGCACGCCCAGCGAGCTGCACGTGGTCACCGACGCGACCACCGGCAAGAAGCTGGACGAGTACCAGGCCATCGAGACCGGCTCCGGCACCGGCATCTACAACGGCAAGGTGCCCGTCAACTCGGTCAAGGCCGGCGGCAAGTTCTACATGCAGGACAAGGCGCGCGGCGGGCACGTCACGTACCACGCGAAGAACAAGAACGGCGGCAACAGCTTCCCGGCCTTCGCCAACTCCCGCGACGTCTGGGGCAACGGCAAGCAGAGCAACGGCCAGAGCGCCGCCGTGGACGCCCAGTACGGCGCCGCCAAGACCTGGGACTACTACCTCAACGTCCACAAGCGCAAGGGCATCCGGGGCGACGGCCCGCGCCGCCAACTCCTTCGTGCACTTCGGCCAGAACTACAACAACGCGTTCTGGTCGGACGACTGCTTCTGCATGGTCTACGGCGACGGCAAGGGCAACAGCAAGCCCCTGACGTCCCTGGACGTGGCCGGCCACGAGATGACGCACGGCGTCACCTCGGCCACCGCCCGCCTGCGCTACGCCGGTGAGTCCGGCGGCCTCAACGAGGCCACCTCCGACATCTTCGGTACCGCCGTCGAGTTCTACGCCCGCAACGGCAAGGACAAGGGCGACTACCTGATGGGCGAGAAGCTCGGCAAGCCGCTGCGCTACATGGACAAGCCCAGCAAGGACGGCCGTTCCGCCGACTACTGGCGTCCGAACGTCGGCGACCTCGACGTCCACTTCTCCTCCGGCGTCGCCAACCACTTCTTCTACCTGCTCGCCGAGGGCAACGGCAAGAAGACCATCAACGGCGTCACCTACAACAGCCCGACCTGGGGCGGCAAGAAGGTCCGCGGCATCGGCCGCGGCGCCGCCGAGAAGATCTGGTACAAGGCGCTGACCCGTTACATGACCTCCACCACCAACTTCAAGGGCGCGCGCGCCGCGACCCTGAAGGCGGCCCGGGACCTGTACGGCACGAAGAGCGGCCAGTACAAGTCGGTCCAGGCGGCCTGGGACGGCGTGAACGTCAAGTAACCCACCGCGGCGAGCGGTTGCCCCCTTCCGGGGCGACCGCTCGCCGTCGTCTTTCCCTCCCTCCCCCTCCCCCGAACGATCTGGAGCCCCCCGCGTGCCCCGTCCCGCCCTCGCCGCCAGTGCGGCCCGCCGTCGCCGCCACCCTCCTCGCCGCGGGCGTCGCCGCGACACCCGCCCACGCCGAGGACCCGGCCAAGGCCCTGCGTCTGGGTGCCAAGGAGAAGCTCATCCCGCGCGGCACGGTCACGGACCCCGACGGGACCGTCCACACCCGCTACGAGCGCACCTACGAGGGCCTGCCCGTCCTCGGCGGCGACCTCGTCGTCCACAAGTCCGGGAACGGCACGGTCGAGGACGTCACCAAGGCCACGGAGGAGACCATCAAGGTCCCCACCACCCGGGCCAAGGTCCCCGCCCCGACGGCCCGCCGCTCCGCCGTGGCGGCGACGTCCGCCGATGCCCCCACCGGCCAGGAGCCGCGCAAGGTGATCTGGGCGGCCAAGGGCAAGCCCGTCCTCGCGTACGAGACCGTCGTCACCGGCCGGCAGAAGGACGGCACGCCCAGCCGCCTCCACGTCATCACCGACGCGACCAGCGGCAAGCGGCTGTTCGCCCACGAGGCCGTCCGCAGCGGCACCGGCAACAGCCAGTGGAGCGGCAAGGTCAAGGTCAACTCGGTGAAGTCCGGCAAGAACTTCGTCCTGAAGGACCCGGCGCGCGGCGGCAACCAGGTGTTCAACGCCCGCCACCGAAAGATCGAGCAGGGCCCGTTCCCCGGCTTCAGCAACCCCACCGACACCTGGGGCAACGGCAAGGGGTCCATGCCCCAGACCGCCGCCGTCGACGCCCAGTACGGCGCCGCCGAGACGTGGGACTACTTCAAGTCCGTGCACGGCCGCAAGGGCATCCGCAACGACGGCAAGGGCGCCCCGTCGTACGTCCACTACGACGACAACATGGACAACGCCTTCTGGGACAACGACAACTTCTTCATGGCCTACGGCGACGGCCCGGGCAACAAGCGCCCGTTCACCTCCCTGGACGTCGCCGCCCACGAGATGAGCCACGGCGTCACCGGCGCCACGGCCGGGCTCTACTACTTCGGCGAGTCCGGCGGCCTCGACGAGGCGACGTCCGACATCTTCGCCGCCATGGTCGAGTTCCGCGCCAAGAACCCCAAGGACCCGGCGGACTACCTCTTCATGGAGAAGCTCGGCGCGAAGCCGGAGCGCTACATGGACCGCCCGAGCAAGGACGGCCACTCGGCCGACTACTGGTTCAAGGGCCTGGACGACCTCGACCCGCACCTCTCCTCGGGCGTCGGCAACCACTTCTACTACCTGCTCGCCGAGGGCAGCGGCAAGAAGACCATCAACGGCGTCACCTACAACAGCCCCACCAAGAACGGCAAGAAGGTGGCGGGCATAGGCCGGGGCGCGGCAGAGAAGATCTGGTACAAGGCCGTGACGACGTACATGACGTCGACGACGAACTACAAGGGCGCGCGCTCCGCGACCCTGAAGGCGGCGCGGGACCTGTACGGCACGAAGAGCAAGCAGTACAAGACCGTTCAGGCGGCGTGGGACGGCGTGAACGTCAAGTAGGCGGGCGCTTCGCCCGGTTCCGGGTTCACGAAGGGCCTCACCGGATCACGGCGAGGCCCTTCGGCGTTCAGCCCCTCACGCCGCCGCGCGGGCGTGCGACCAGCCGGACGTCCGGGCCGGAACGGGCCACGTCCAAGAGGTCGCAACGGAGGATGTCACCGATCGTCCCGATGGTGCCGCCCTGGAGTGCGCTCTTGCCCTGACCGAGGAGTGCGGGCGCGATGTAGGCAATGACACGGTCGACCAGTCCCGCCGAGACGAAGGAGGCCGCCAGTGTCGGGCCGCCTTCGAGGAACATGCCGCGAACGCCGCGCTGGTTGAGCTCCCGCAGCAGTGCAGCGATGTCCAGTCCCTCCTTGACCCGGGGCAGTCGTACCAGAGTTGCGACGTCGTCCAGGTGGGCGGCGTCGGCGTCCTCGGCGACGGCGATCAGCGTAGGGGCGGCGGCGTCGAGGACACGGGCGTCGGCCGGGGTGCGGGCGTTGGTGTCGACGATCACGCGCCAGGGCTGCTGGTCTGCGGGGACGGCGACGACGAGATAGGGGTCGTCCTTCACCGAGCGGACCGCGAGATGGGGATTGTCGGCCTGCTGGGTTCCGGAGCCGACAACGGTGGCCTGGCAAGCGGCCCGCAAGGCATGAACTTCAGCACGGGACTCCGGACTTGTGATCCATTGGCTGGTGCTGTCCGCTGCGGCAATCCGGCCGTCCAACGTTGCCGCGTACTTGTAGACGACGTACGGCCGACCGTCGGCAGTGTGCCATTCGTTGGTGCCGACAAGCGCGCTGACGTGCATGGGCCTCATCCGGGTAGATGTTGGTACCGGGAACCGGCTCTGACGGGGGTACCGTCCTGGTGACGAGCAGAACGGAGTTCAGCATGCCAGGTCGCGTCGAAGAGAACACCGGGGCACGGATCGCGAGGGCGCGCAAGCGGCGCCGGCTGACTCAGCGGGAGCTGGCCGACAGGAGCAACGTCTCGTACAGCACCCTGACGAAGGTGGAACAGGGGTACCTGCCCGCGAGTCCCTCCGTGATCGGCGCGCTCGCACGCGCCCTGTCGCTTCCCGTGACCGAACTGACCGGGCAGCCCTACCTGGCGGAGCTGCGTCAGGACCGGCTCGACGGGCTGATCCAGCCGATCCGCGAGGCGCTCGACCTGTACGACCTGGGAGCCGATCCGGAGCTCGTTCCACGCCGGCTCGGTGAGTTGACCCGGGAGGCGGACGAGTTGTGCGCGCTGGTGCGGGCGACCGACATCAAGCGGGTGGCCGCCGCGCTGCCGTCCCTGATCCGTGAGGCGACCACGGTCGCACACGAGGACGGAACGACCGAGGCGTGGCGAATGCTCGCCTCCGGGTACCGGACCGCATACGACGTGGCCACCAAGCTGGGGTTCATCGACCTGTCGGCCATCGCCCTGGACCGTCTGGAATGGGCGGCCCAGCGGGCCTCCGACCCAGTACTGGGCGGCATGCGGCAGTACCTGCGAGCACTGGCCTACCTGCGGGCCAGCGACTACCGCACCGGGAAGCGGCTGGTCGGGCTCGGGATGTCCCGGCTGGAGCAGGCGGAGTCCGGGCGCGAACGCGACGTTGTGACGGGCCAGTTGCATCTGGGGGCCGCCGTGCTGGCGGGACGCGACAAGGACGGCGAGACCGCGGAAGGGCACCTCGCCGAAGCCGGGCGGATCGCCGGGCGTACCGGACCGGCCGAGAGGGTGCACTGGCTGTCCTTCGGGCCGGCCAACGTCGCGGTGCACCGCGTGAGCATCCTCGCCGAACTGGACCGGTACGGCGAGGCCGTTGAGCAGGCGGAGCGGCTCAGGCTGCCCGGCGGCTGGCCGCCGTCCCGGACGGCCCACCACTACGCAGAGGTGGCCCGTGCCCAGCTATGGACCGGACGTACGGACGCGGCCTTCCGTAACCTGCTGGAAGCCCGCAGGCTGGCGCCCCAGCAGACGCGGTACCACCCGACGGTGCGCGAGACGTACTCCGGTCTTGAGTCGGCGAAACGGCGCATGCCGGATGACTTCATCAACTACGGTGCCTGGCTGGCCTCATAGCGGAATGTGAATCCGTGGCCGGGACTGTCAGGGGGCTCTGATAGTTCCGACGCCGTGCCGCCAGCACCATGTGACGACCCGCACGTCAACAGTGCATGGAGTCGCACATGCCCCTACGCCGAACCCCGCAGGACCGGGCCCGCCGGGCCCGGCTCTCCGATGCCGCGGCGGGATTCGGGCACGACCCCGAACCCGAACCCGGTTGCGACGTCTGCCTTGCCCTGGCCAGGCAACGCTCGGACGCACGGCGGGCCGGGGACCTGTCCCGCGTCGTCGACTGCAACGTCGAGCTGCGTCGGCACCCTCACGGGGGTCACCGATGAGCTCGCACCAAGCCGCGTGGGAGCGGTGCTCAACGCTCGGCCACCCCGGCGCCCGATGGCTCGTCTCCCGGGCGGTCCGCCCCCGGGAGATCCATGAGGCGTGGGCCATGGGACGGATGCCCAGCATCGAGGTCGGGCGGCGGTTCGACATCATTCACTTGTCTGCGGGGACAGTTGAAGACCGGCTTCCCGGCATTCGCACCGACGAAGCGGTCGAGGCGGCGTTCCGCGCCGTCGGCATCGGGCAAGGCGCCATCGTCTCGCGGCGACGGGACGTCTACAGCGTCCTCGTGCGGGCGGGCACGGCCCGGACCTGGGACGTACGCGGCACGGCCGCCGCCTCACCTCCCGCGGCACCCGGCTCACCGCCCGCGGCGTCTCCCTGGCCCGCTTCCGCGTGCTGCGCCCGCTCGTCCACGAGGTGCACGAGCTGTCCACGGACTTCCTGTCGGGGATGGCGCAGACGGTGGCGGTGCGGAAGAAGCCGGCGGACCGGGCTGCCCTGCCCCTTACCGAACGTCGATGACGGCTTTGCCCGGCACGCGGCGGCCTGCAAGTTCGGCGGCCGCCCGCGCCACCTGGGTCCAGTCGGTACGCAGGGCGACCTGCGGGTCCAGTTCGCCGCGGGCGGTGAGTGCGGCGAGCCAGGTGAGGTCGGCGCCCAGTCCTACGGCGTCGTCCAGCAGGAAGTAAGTGGCGATCTGGCGGTTGTGACGACGGTCGTTGCCGAAGAGGGCTCCGTAGGGGAACTGCTCGCCGTCGCCGGATATGTGGCCTGCGGCGACCAGCACGCCGTGATCGGCCAGGACGTCGTGCGCGGCGACCAAGTGGGCACCGCCGACCAGTTCGACCACGCCGTGCACCGGCTCGAGGTGCCGGAGCGCGGCCAGGTCGGTGACGATCTCGTGGGCGCCGAGTGCCCGCAGCGCGTCCGCCTTCGCCGGATCGCCGGTCACTGCGGTGACATGTGCGCCGCCCCGGGCCGCGAGTTGCAGGGCGAAACGGCCCACGCCGCCGCCCGCGCCGGTCACCAGGACCCGCCGCCCCAGGATCGGACCGATGCGGCGCAGGGCGCGCAGGGCCGTGCCCGCCGCGACCGGCAGCGTACTGATGGGGCCGAGGTCGGCCCCCTCGGGCACGGCGCCGATCAAATCGGTGTCCACGGCGCGCAGTTCGGCCCAGGCGCCATCCGCCCCCAGCGTGACGACGGGGGTGCCGACCATGGGACCGGAGCCGTCGGCGGCCGCCCGGACCACCACGCCCGAGGCGTCCCAGCCGGGCACCGTGCCGGCTTCGCCCTCGGGAACCACATGGTGGACCTCGCCGGCGTTGAGGGAGAAGGAATGGATCTGTACCAGGGCCTGGTGGGCGGCGGGTTCGGGGTCGGCCACCTCGGTGAGAGCGAGGTGTCCGGGTGCCGTGTGATCAATCGTCAGCGCCTTCATGACGAGAGATAGTGCCACTGAGTGGCGTAAGCCTACAAGAGGCAAAAGCGGCTGGTAGGCTGCCTCCCGTGCAGAAGAACCCGAATGGACTGCCGCTGCGTGAGCGCAAGAAGCTGCGGACCCGACAAGCTCTGGTCGATACGGCCCTCGAGCTGTTCACCGCGCGGGACTTCACCTCGGTGACACTGGACGAGATCGTCGATGCGGTGGAAATCTCCAAGCGCACCTTCTTCCGTACGTTCGTCTCGAAGGAAGACGTGGCACTGGCCCCGGAGAAGGAACTGTGGGCCGCCTACCTCACGGGCATCGGGACCCGGCCCCTGACCGGCGAGCACCTGCTCGGCGCCTACAAGGACGCGCTGTTCACGGCACTGGAGCAGATGGCGGACGGATGGGAGCAGCGCTTCCTGGCCAGCCGCAGCCTGGCCGACCGTACCCCGGCCCTGACCGCACACAGCCTGCGCCACTGCTCGGAGGTCTCCGCGAACGTCGTCCGGATCGTGGCGGACCGGCTGGCCGGACGGTCCCCGGGCCACACCGAACTGCGCCTGCTGCTCGATCTCATGCTGGCCGCCTGGCACTGCGCACTGGAGACATGGACCTCATCGGGCGCCGCACAGCAGGACCGCGCGGCCCTCATCCGGCACATGCACAAATCCTTCGCGGTGATCCCCACGGTCGCGGCACTGGCGGCACAGGACAGCTGAGCGAGCAGGACGACGCCCGCTTCGTGTCATCCGCCCGGGCTCAGTCGAGGGCGATGAAGATCCCGAAGCAGAGGATCGCGCCCCAGAAGGCGAAGCCGCCCAACCGCTGCAACCGGACGAGCCGTTGCGGTCGGCGGTCCGAATCGGCCCAGCGCGTATCGACGAGCAGCCCCGGGAGCGCCCAGCGGAATACGCAGGCCACCCCGCCCAGCAGCAGGCTGAACCAGCCCAACGCGACGGTCGGGGCGAGGTGCTGGTAGCTCGCCGCGCCCTTCCGGGACAGGCGGACCTTCTCACCGACGTCGTGCTTCTCGTCGAGATGGACCGGCCCCTCGGCGTAACTCCCGTCATCGGGAGCGAAGTCCCCGTAGCAGTGCGGCCGGTCCGTCCCGCGGTCCCCCGGGGTGTAGCGGCAGTACCTCACGGTCAGCGTGCCCGGATCTCCTGCCCAGCCCGCCGCGTACGGCGCCTTGAGCGCGCCGAGTGCGCAGAGGAACAGGCCCAGCAGCAGGAGCAGGAGGGAGCCGATACGAGATCTCATGATCGGCCCCACCCTAAGCGGCACCGACGGGCCATGGGGCAACCAATGGCCAAGCCTTGACCACCCCATGGCCGCTCCCTGTCGCCCCGTTGGCCGAGCTACCGCATCAACACCCCCGCCGCCTCCCCCGACGCCTCCGCCGGCGCCGCCACCAGGCCCATCTCCGCGCCCTGCGCCAGCAGTCGGTGGGCGGGGAGGATGCGGACCGTGTAGCCGAAGGGGCCCGTGCGGTCGAAGGTGAGGGAGCCCTCGTAGAGGCGGCGGCCGTCGAGGGCGGGGGCCGCGGCCGGCTTGAGGGGGAAGGCCGAGGTGCCGGTCAGGCGGTCGGCCGGGTCCACCCGGCCGGCCAGGGCCTGGACCTCGACGTCGGAGGGGTCGAGATCGCCGAGGGTGACGCTGACGCGCAAGGTGGCGGTCGAGCCCAGCTCGGCGGTGCCGTTCAACGGGCCCTCGGAGACGGTCTCGACGTGGTCCACGGCGACGCCCGGCCACGCCGCGCGGACCCTGGCCTTCCAGGCGGCGAGTTCGCGGGCCGCGTCGGGGGTGAGGGCGCGCTGGGACTCCGCCGCCGGGTGGTAGAGGTGGCCGACGTACTCGCGGACCATGCGGCCGGCGAGGACCTTGGGGCCGAGCGTGGCCAGTGTGCCGCGGACCATCTCGATCCAGCGGCCGGGGAGGCCGCCCGGGCCGCGGTCGTAGAAGCGCGGGGCGACGCGCTCGGCGAGCAGGTCGTAGAGGGCCGCCGCCTCCAGGTCGTCGCGGCGTTCCTCGTCCGTGCCGGAGCCGTCCGCGGTGGGGATGGCCCAGCCGAAGTCCGGCTCGTACCACTCGTCCCACCAGCCGTCCAGGACCGAGAGGTTGAGACAGCCGTTGAGCGCGGCCTTCATGCCGGAGGTGCCGCACGCCTCCAGGGGGCGGAGGGGGTTGTTGAGCCAGACGTCGCAGCCGGGGTACAGCTTCTGCGCCATGGCCATGCCGTAGTCCGGGAGGAAGACGATCCGGTGGCGGACGGCCGGGTCGTCGGCGAACCGCACCAGTTCCTGGACGAGGCGCTTGCCGCCGTCGTCCGCGGGGTGGGCCTTGCCCGCGACGACGATCTGGATCGGGCGCTGCGGGTCCAGGAGCAGCCGGGTGAGGCGTTCGCGGTCCCGGAGCATCAGGGTCAGGCGCTTGTAGGAGGGGACGCGGCGGGCGAAGCCGATGGTGAGGACGTCGGGGTCGAGGACCCCGTCGATCCAGCCGAGTTCGGCGGTGCCGGCGCCGCGCTCGCGCCAGGAGGCGCGCAGCCGCTCGCGCACCTCCTCGACGAGCTGTTCGCGCAGGGTGCGGCGGAGCTCCCAGACGTCGGCGTCGGAGATCTCGGCGATCGAGTCCCAGCGCTCGGAGCCGCCGAGGGTGAGGGCGTCCTCCGTGCGCCCGACCCCGACCCGGCGGGCGCCGAGGCGGAAGACCTCGGGGGCGACCCAGGTGGGGGCGTGGACGCCGTTGGTGATGGCGGTGATCGGCACCTCGTCGGCGTCGAATCCGGGCCAGAGGCCGGCGAACATCTGCCGGCTGACCTGCCCGTGGAGGGTGGAGACGCCGTTGGCGCGCTGGGCCAGGCGCAGGCCCATGACGGCCATGTTGAACAGGGCCGGGTCGCCGCCGGGGTAGTCCTCGGCGCCCAGGCCGAGGACGAGGTCCGGGTCGATGCCGGGGAGTTCGGCGTCGTCGGCGAAGTGGCGGGCGACCAGGCCGCGGTCGAAGCGGTCGATGCCGGCGGGGACGGGCGTGTGGGTGGTGAAGACCGCTCCGGCCCGGACGCTCTCCAGGGCGGCGTCGAAGTCCAGCCCGTCCGCGGTGAGTTCACGGATGCGTTCGAGGCCGAGGAAGCCGGCGTGCCCCTCGTTGGTGTGGAAGACCTCGGGCGTCGGATGGCCGGTGAGCCGGCAGTAGGTGCGCACGGCGCGGACGCCGCCGATGCCCAGCAGCATCTCCTGGAGCAGCCGGTGCTCGCTGCCCCCGCCGTAGAGGCGGTCGGTGACGTCGCGCTCGCCGCTGGCGTTCTCCTCGACGTCGGAGTCGAGCAGCAGCAGCGGCACCCGGCCGACCTCGGCCTTCCAGACGTGGGCGCGCAGCGAGCGGCCGCCGGGCAGGGCGAGGGCGATGACGCTCGGCGTGCCGTCGTCCTCGCGCAGCAGGGTGAGCGGGAGCTCGTTGGGGTCGAGCAGCGGATAGTGCTCCTGCTGCCATCCCTCGCGGGAGAGCGCCTGGCGGAAGTAGCCGTGGCGGTAGAGGAGTCCGACGCCGATGAGCGGGACGCCGAGATCGCTGGCGGACTTCAGGTGGTCGCCGGCGAGGATGCCGAGGCCGCCGCTGTACTGCGGCAGGGCGGCGGTGATGCCGAACTCGGGCGAGAAGTAGGCGATCGCGGCCGGCAGCCCGGCGGGCTGCTCCTGGTACCAGCGGTTGCCGGTGAGGTAGTCGTGCAGGTCGTCGGCCGCGGCCGCGAGGCGCCGGCGGAAGCGGCGGTCGTCGGCGAGGGCGGCGAGCCGGGCGGCGGGCACGGCGCCCAGCAGCCGCAGCGGGTCGCCGTCGGCGGCCCGCCACCCCTCGGCGTCGAGGATCTGGAACAGCTCACGGGTCTCGGGATGCCAGGACCAGCGCAGATTGCGCGCCAGCTCGCTGAGCGGTCGTAGGGGCTCCGGAAGGACGGGGCGCACGCTGAATCGACGAATGGCCTTCACGTGCACGACGGTAGCGGCGCGGGCCCGCGGTCGCGGGCCAAGACGCCAAGTGCCCCCTTCTGCCTGACCCTGGCAGGGGCAGGCACCCGGCGCGCGTACACGCTTGACTGTGCCCCATGGACACACCTGCCGAACTGGGGAACTTCCTGCGCACCCGGCGCGCCATGCTGCGCCCCGAGGACGTGGGCCTGCCGTTCTACGGAGGGCAGCGCAGGGTGCCGGGGCTGCGGCGGGAGGAGCTGGCGCTGCTGGCGGGGGTCAGCACGGCGTACTACACCCGGCTGGAGCAGGGGCAGTCGGCCAACGCCTCGGACGGGGTGCTGGACGCGCTGGCGCGGGCGCTGCGGCTGGACGCGGACGAGCACGCGCACCTGCGGAACCTGGCCCGGCCCGGGCGGGCGGTCCGGCGGCCCGCGCCGCGCGCGGCGGTCGTGCGGCCCGGGGTGCGCCGGCTCGCCGAGGCGATGGGCGAGGTCGTCCCGGTGATCGTCCTGGACCACCGCTACGACGTCCTGCACTGGAACCCGCTGGGGCACGCGCTGACGGGCGGGCACCTGGCGGCGGACGCCCCGGCGCGGCCGGCGACGCGGCCCAACGCCCAGCGGATGCTGTTCCTGGACCCGCACGCGCGGGAGCTGTACCCGCGGTGGGAGCTGGAGGCCCGGCGGGCGGTGGCGGCGCTGCGGCTGGAGGTCGGCGAGCACCCGGAGGACCGGGCGCTGGCGGAGCTGATCGGCGAACTGTCCATGAAGAGCCCGGAGTTCACCGCGATATGGGCGCGTCACAAGGTGCTGTCGTGCACGAGTGGGACGAAGGAGTTCCACCATCCGCTGGTGGGCGCCATGACCCTGTCGTACGAGATGCTGCGGGCGCCGGCCGCGGAGGGGGCGGCGGCGCAGTCGGTGCTGGCGTACAGCGCCGAGCCCGGTTCGCCGTCGGAGGCGGCGCTGCGGCTGCTGACCTCCACCCTGACGGCACCGGCGCCGCGCGTGGAACACGACCGCCAGCAGCCGACCGTGCGCTGATGCGCCGGTACGAGGGAGAAATACGCCCCGCCTACACCAGGGTGTTCGAAGGCCAGAAGTCGCTACGGCCTTCGAAGACCGGGCCGCGACGCCATTCCCCCATCCGGCCGTCGGCTACCCCCTTTCGTCACATTGCACACGATCGGCCCAGCGGGGAGACTCCCTACGAGTGACGGAGGTCCCGCCGCCTGCGCCGGGCGGTGCCAGGGGAACTACGCACCGGTAGGCCGGGCGTTGCGGGCATGCCCGCCAGGGCCAGGTGGGAAAGCTCCCCGGGTGTACCCGACCCTCTCCTCCGCGCGCACGACCCTGGACAGAACCTCTTGTGTGATTCCGCTTCTTCCGCTCGTCAGGTTTTCCGCCGCCCACCCGGGTGAATGCGGGCAGGTGCACGCATGCCCGCGTCCGGCCGGGTGCCGGGGCAGCGGATAGAAAGAACAGAACGCGCCAGATCCCATGTCAGCTTCCGGGCCTTGCCTCCGGTTTTTCTCGGACCCCAGGTGATTGCATGATCGGTCGCATTCCCGTCCAGGACCTCGCCCCCCTCGTGGACTGCGGCCGCAGACCCGCGAAGGCCGTGGCCGGCGAGTCCTTCGAGGTCACCGCGACGGTCTTCCGCGAAGGCCATGACGCGGTGGGCGCCAATGTGGTGCTGCGGGACGCGACGGGCCGGTGCGGCCCCTGGACACCGATGCGCGAACTGGCGCCGGGCACCGACCGCTGGGGCGCCGAGGTGACCCCGGACGCGGAGGGCCGCTGGACGTACGCGGTGGAGGCGTGGAGCGACCCGGTCACCACCTGGCGGCACGCGGCACGGATCAAGATCCCGGCGGGCATCGACACGGACCTCGTGCTGGAGGAGGGCGCCCGGCTGTACGAGCGGGCGGCCTCCGGGGTGCCCAAGAACGGGGGCCGGGAGGCGGTGCTGGCCGCGGTGGACGCCCTGCGGGACGCGCACCGTCCGGTCGCCGACCGCCTCGCCGCGGCGCTCGCCCCCGCCGTCTCCACGGCCCTGGCGGACCATCCGCTGCGCGAACTGGTGACGACGACGCGGCCCGTGCCGCTGCTCGTCGAGCGCGAACGGGCGCTGTACGGCTCGTGGTACGAGCTGTTCCCGCGCTCGGAGGGCGCGGTCGTCGAGGACGCCGAGAAGGGCCTCCCGCCGCGCGGCGGGACGTTCCGCACGGCGGCGGGGCGGCTCCCGGCGGTGGCCGCGATGGGCTTCGACGTCGTCTACCTCCCCCCGGTCCACCCCATCGGCACCGCCTTCCGCAAGGGCCCCAACAACGCGCTGAGCGCGGGCCCTTACGACGTGGGCAGCCCCTGGGCGATCGGCTCGGCGGAGGGCGGGCACGACGCCATCCACCCGGACCTCGGCACCTTCGAGGACTTCGACCACTTCGTGGCCCGGGCGCGCGAGCTGCGCATGGAGGTCGCCCTCGACTTCGCCCTCCAGTGCTCCCCGGACCACCCCTGGGTGGAGAAGCACCCGGAGTGGTTCCACCACCGGGCGGACGGCTCCATCGCGTACGCGGAGAACCCGCCCAAGAAGTACCAGGACATCTATCCGATCGCCTTCGACGCCGACTTCGACGGCCTGGTCCGGGAGACGCTGCGGCTGCTGCGCCTCTGGATGGGCCACGGCGTGCGGATCTTCCGGGTGGACAATCCGCACACCAAGCCGGTGGCCTTCTGGGAGAAGGTCATCGCGGACATCGGCCGCACCGATCCCGATGTGGTGTTCCTGGCCGAGGCGTTCACCCGGCCCGCGATGATGCGCACGCTCGGCGCCATCGGCTTCCAGCAGTCGTACACCTACTTCACCTGGCGCAACACCAAGCAGGAGCTGACCGATTACCTCACGGAGCTGTCGCGCGACGCGGCGGCGGTGATGCGCCCCAACCTCTTCGTCAACACCCCCGACATCCTGCACGCCTACCTCCAGGACGGCGGCCGGGCGGCCTTCGAGATCCGCGCCGTGCTCGCCGCCACGCTCTCCCCCTCGTGGGGCGTCTACGCCGGCTACGAGCTGTGCGAGAACGTCCCCGCGCACCCGGGGAGCGAGGAGTACCTGGACTCCGAGAAATACCAACTGCGGCCGCGGGACTGGGAGTCGGCCGAGCGCGAAGGGCGCAGCCTGGCTCCCCTGATCACCGTGCTCAACCGGCTGCGGCGACGGCACCCGGCTCTGCGCCGGCTGCGCAATCTGCGCTTCCACCGCGCCGACAACGACGCGGTCATCGCCTACTCCAAGCGCACCGGCGGCCCCTGCGGCGACTGCGTACTCACGGTCGTCAACCTCGACCCCCACCACACCCAGGAGGCGACGGTCTCGTTGGACATGCCGGATCTCGGCCTCGACTGGCACGAGTCCGTCCCGGTGCGCGACGAGCTCACCGGCGAGACCTATCACTGGGGCAGGGACAACTATGTGCGCCTTGAGCCGGGCCGCTCGATCGCGCCCGCGCACGTGTTCTCGCTGCGACCGTCCTCACCGATCGGAGGGTCACCCACACCATGATCGTCAATGAGCCCGTACCGGACACGTTCGAGGACACTCCCGCGAAGGACCGGGATCCCGACTGGTTCAAGCGCGCGGTGTTCTACGAGGTCCTCGTACGGTCCTTCCAGGACAGCGACGGCGACGGCATCGGGGACCTGAAAGGGCTGACGGCCAAGCTGGACTACCTCCAGTGGCTCGGCGTCGACTGCCTGTGGCTGCCGCCGTTCTTCCAGTCGCCGCTGCGCGACGGCGGCTACGACGTCTCGGACTACACCTCCGTGCTGCCCGAGTTCGGCGACCTGGCGGACTTCGTCGAGTTCGTGGACGCGGCCCACCAGCGCGGGATGCGGGTCATCATCGACTTTGTCATGAACCATACGAGCGATCAGCACGACTGGTTCCAGCAGTCCCGCACCGACCCCGACGGCCCGTACGGCGACTACTACGTCTGGGCCGACGACGACAAGCAGTACCAGGACGCGCGGATCATCTTCATCGACACCGAGACGTCCAACTGGACCTTCGACCCGGTCCGCAAGCAGTACTACTGGCACCGGTTCTTCTCCCACCAGCCGGACCTCAACTACGAGAACCCGGCGGTCCAGGAGGAGATCCTCGCGGCCCTGCGGTTCTGGCTGGACCTGGGCATCGACGGCTTCCGGCTGGACGCCGTGCCCTACCTCTTCGCCGAGGAGGGCACCAACTGCGAGAACCTGCCGCGCTCGCACGCCTTCCTCAAGCGCGTCCGCGCCGAGATCGACGCCCACTACCCGGACACAGTGCTGCTGGCCGAGGCCAACCAGTGGCCGGAGGACGTGGTCGACTACTTCGGCGACTTCAGCCGGGGCGGCGACGAGTGCCACATGGCGTTCCACTTCCCCGTCATGCCGCGGATCTTCATGGCCGTGCGCCGCGAGTCGCGCTACCCGGTCTCCGAGGTCCTCGCCAAGACCCCGGCCATCCCGTCCGGCTGCCAGTGGGGCATCTTCCTGCGCAACCACGACGAGCTGACGCTGGAGATGGTCACCGACGAGGAACGCGACTACATGTACGCGGAGTACGCCAAGGATCCCCGGATGCGCGCCAACATCGGCATCCGGCGCCGGCTGGCCCCGCTGCTCGACAACGACCGCAACCAGATCGAGCTGTTCACCGCGCTGCTGCTGTCCCTGCCCGGCTCGCCGATCCTCTACTACGGGGACGAGATCGGCATGGGCGACAACATCTGGCTGGGCGACCGCGACGGGGTGCGCACCCCGATGCAGTGGACGCCCGACCGCAACGCCGGGTTCTCCTCCTGCGACCCGGGCCGGCTGTTCCTGCCGACCATCATGGACCCGGTCTACGGCTACCAGGTCACCAACGTCGAGGCGGCGATGAGCAGTCCGTCGTCGCTGCTGCACTGGACCCGGCGGATGATCGAGATCCGCAAGCAGAACCACGCGTTCGGGATCGGCTCGTACACCGAACTCCAGTCGAGCAACCCGGCGGTGCTGGCCTTCCTGCGGGAAGCGCCGCAGCGGGACGGGACGGACGACCTCGTCCTGTGCGTGAACAATTTCTCCCGCTTCGCACAGCCGACCGAGCTCGATCTGCGGGCGTTCAACGGCCGCCACCCGGTGGAGCTCATCGGCGGCGTCCGCTTCCCGGCCATCGGCGAACTGCCGTACCTGCTGACGCTGGCGGGCCACGGCTTCTACTGGTTCCGGCTGCGCCGCACGGTGCCGCCCGCCGGAGCCTGACCGCACCGCCTCGTGAGCACCGCCTCGTGAGCACCGCCTCGTGCGCGGCGGCCCGGCCCGGCGCGCACGGCGGTTTCCCGGCCCGAGCCCGGGGCACGCTCCCTACTATGGCTCGCCCCGGTCCCCGGGAAAACGCAGCCGGTCCGGCAACCCGTGGGCCCACGGTCCGGCCGGAAGTCCGGAGGTCGCCCCGGGAAGTACGCCCGGTCCGGCAGCCGACGGGCCCACGACTCCGGCCGGGGGCCCGGGGGTTGCCCCCCGGACCCGGAATACGCAGTGCCGCACGGACGATCCTGGCGAGACACTCCCGCCGCATTCGGCGGGGGACCCCCCACGCACCGCACACTGGCCAAAGCCGCAATCCGGGACACCGTGCCCCATCCGTCGTGTGCCCCGGGGAAAGGACGCGACGCCATGTCGGACGCTGCACCGCCCCGCCACGAGGCCCTCCACCGGACGGCGAGCCCGGGGCCGCCACCGTCCGGCCCCTCCGGCCCGGAGCCACTCCCCTCGCTCGCCCCGCTGCTCGCCCAGTGGCTGCCCCGGCAGCGCTGGTTCGCCGGCAAGGGCAGCCCCGTCACCGGATTCACCCTCGTCACCGCCGCCGAGATCCTGCCGCCCACCGGCACCGCCCCCGGCCTGCTCCACCTGCTGGTCCGCGCCCACCAGCCCGCCGCCGGCACCGACGACTGCTACCAACTGCTCCTCGGCGTCCAGGACCTGCTGCCGCACCGGCTCGCCCCCGCCCTCATCGGCCGCCCCGACGACGGCCCGCTGCGCGGCCGCGCCGTCTACGAGGCGCTCGCCGACCCCCGGCTCGCGGCCCTCCTGCTGGAACGGCTGCGCGTCCCGGGACGCCTGGGCCCCCTGCGCTTCGGCCGCGAGCCGGACGCCGAGATCCCCACCGGGCTCGTGCCCCGGCCGCTGGACGCCGAGCAGTCCAACTCCTCGGTGGTCTACGGCGACACGTACATCCTCAAGCTCTTCCGCCGCGTCGGCCCCGGCATCAACCCGGACCTCGAACTCCCCCGGGCCCTCGCCCGTTCCGGCTGCACCCGGGTCCCCGCCCCCGCCGCCTGGTTCGAGGCCGACGCCCCCGAGGGCGACGAGCCGATGACGCTCGGGATCCTCCAGCCCTACCTGGCCGGCTCCGCCGACGGCTGGCAGCTCGCCCTCGGCGCCCTCGCCGTCCGGGCGGACTTCACCGCCTCCGCCCGCGCCCTCGGCCACGCGACCGCCGAGGTCCACCACGCCCTCGCCACCGCCCTGCCCACCACCGTCCTGCACCACGAACGCCTCCGGCGCATCGCCGACGCCATGCACCGGCGCCTCGACGCCGCCGCCGAGGTCGTCCCGGCCCTGCGCCCCTACCGCCACGCGCTGCGGGCCGCGTACGACGAACTCACCGCGCACCAGGCCGCCGTGACCACCCGGCGCGCCCAGCGGGTCCACGGCGATCTGCACCTGGGCCAGGCCCTGCGCACCGCCGCCGACGGCCGCTGGTCGCTGATCGACTTCGAGGGCGAACCGGCCCGGCCGCTCGCCGAGCGGCGCCGGCCGCAGCCCGTCGAGCAGGACGTCGCGGGCATGCTCCGCTCGTTCGACTACGCCGCGGCGGTCGGCCGCGCGGGCGGCACCTGGGCCGCGCGCGCCCGCGAGGCGTTCCGCGAGGGGTACGCCGCCGGCCGGCCCGGCCCGGGCGAGGACCCCTGGCTGCTGCGGGCGCACGAGACGGACAAGGCGGTCTACGAGGTGGTGTACGAGGCCCGGCACCGCCCGGACTGGCTGCCCGTCCCGCTCGCCGCGATCGCCCGCCTCGCCGCCCGGGCCGACGGCGCGGCGCGTCCCTGACCACCACCGACTCCCCCTGGAGGAGCCCCCCGTGACCGCTCGACCGCCGTCCCGCGACCCCCGGCCCGGCCATGTCCCCGCCACCTTCCTGCCCGGCAGCCGGCGCGCCGGCATCCCGTCCGCGCCGGCCGGTCCCCGGGGCGTGCGGCCCGCCCCGCGCCCCGCCGAGGAGGAACGCGCGCGGCTGCTCGGCGGCGCGCACCACGATCCGCACGCCCTGCTGGGCGCGCATCCGACGGCGGGCGGCGTCGCGATCCGGGCGCTGCGGCCGCACGCACGGTCGGTGACCGTCGTCGCCGAGGGGCTGCGGGCCGCGCTGCTCCCGGAGGGGGACGGGTTCTTCGCCGGGCTGCTGCCGCTCAAGGACGTCCCGGCGTACCGGCTGCACGTCGTCTACGAGGACGCCGAGCTGGAGACCGAGGACCCGTACCGCTTCCTGCCCGCCCTCGGCGAGCTGGACCTGCACCTGATCGGCGAGGGACGGCACGAGCAGCTGTGGCGGGCGCTCGGGGCGGAGCCGATGATCCACCAGGGCACGGCCGGGACGCGGTTCACCGTGTGGGCGCCGAACGCGCTCGGGGTGCGGGTGGCCGGGGACTTCAACTACTGGGACGGCACCGCCCATCCGATGCGCTCGCTGGGCGCGACGGGCGTGTGGGAGCTCTTCGTCCCGGGGCTGGGCGAGGGCGAGCTGTACAAGTTCGACCTCACGCGCCCGGACGGCTCCCACACCCTGCGCGCGGACCCGATGGCCCGGCGCACCGAGGCGCCGCCCGCCACCGCGTCGGTGGTGCACGCCTCGCACCACGTCTGGCGGGACGAGGCGTGGATGGCCCGGCGCGGCGCCCGCCCGGTGCACGCGGCGCCGTTCTCCGTCTACGAGGTGCACCTGCCGTCCTGGCGCCCGGGGCTGGACTACCGCCGGCTGGCCGAGCAACTCCCCGCGTATGTGAAGGACCTGGGCTTCACGCACGTGGAGTTCCTGCCGGTGGCGGAGCACCCCTTCGGGGGCTCGTGGGGCTACCAGGTCACCGGCTTCTACGCGCCGACCGCCCGGCTGGGCACGCCCGACGACTTCAAGTACCTGGTGGACGCCCTGCACCGGGCGGGCATCGGGGTGCTGGTGGACTGGGTGCCGGCGCACTTCCCGCGGGACGACTGGGCGCTCGCCGAGTTCGACGGACGTCCGCTGTACGAGCCGGCGGACCCGTTGCGGGCGGCCCATCCCGACTGGGGGACGCTGGAGTTCGACTACGGCCGCACGGAGGTGCGCAACTTCCTGGTGGCGAACGCC
The DNA here is from genome assembly GCF_039535865.1 of Streptomyces thioluteus. Taxonomy (NCBI): domain Bacteria; kingdom Bacillati; phylum Actinomycetota; class Actinomycetes; order Kitasatosporales; family Streptomycetaceae; genus Streptomyces; species Streptomyces thioluteus. Next base: position 7,989 of record NZ_BAAAXZ010000042.1, on the reverse strand, counting down.
GTGTACTGGTGCGAGGAGTACCACGTCGACGGCCTGCGGGTGGACGCGGTGGCCTCCATGCTCTACCTCGACTACTCGCGCGGGCCGGGCCAGTGGACGCCCAACGCGCACGGCGGGCGGGAGAACCTGGACGCGGTGGGCTTCCTCCAGGAGATGAACGCCACCGTCTACCGGCGCTGCCCGGGCGTGGTGACCGTCGCCGAGGAGTCCACCGCCTGGGACGGAGTCACCCGGGCCACCCACCACGAGGGCCCCGGCGGCTTCGGCGGGCTGGGGTTCGGGCTGAAGTGGAACATGGGCTGGATGCACGACTCCCTGGAGTACATGACCAAGGAGCCGGTCCACCGCAAGTACCACCACGGGCAGATGACCTTCGCCATGGTCTACGCGTACAGCGAGAACTACGTCCTGCCGATCTCGCACGACGAGGTGGTGCACGGCAAGCGGTCGCTGGTCTCCAAGATGCCGGGCGACTGGTGGCAGCAGCGCGCCGACCACCGGGCCTTCCTGGGCTTCATGTGGGCCCACCCGGGCAAGCAACTGCTCTTCATGGGGCAGGAGTTCGCCCAGGGGGCGGAGTGGTCCGAGGGGCACGGCCCGGACTGGTGGCTGCTGGACCCCTCGTACGCCGCCGAGGCCGATCACCGGGGCGTGCGGGACCTGGTGCGCGACCTCAACGCGGTCTACCGCGCCACGCCCGCCCTCTGGGAACGGGACACCCGCCCGGAGGGCTTCGCCTGGGTCGTCGGCGACGCGGCCGAGGACAACGTCCTGGCCTTCCTGCGGTTCGCCGACGACGGCCCGCCGCTGCTGGCGGTGAGCAACTTCTCCCCCGTCGTCCGGCACGCCTACGGGCTCGGCGTGCCCGGCCGGCACGCCCTCTGGGAGGAGTGCCTCAACACGGACGCGGCGCGCTACGGGGGCGGCGGGGTGGCCAACCCGGACCCGGTCAAGGCGCGTCCGGTGCGGCGGCACGGGCAGCCGACGAGCGTGGAACTGACGCTGCCGCCGCTGGCGACGGTGTGGCTGCGGGCCGTGTGACGCCCCCTCGCGGGGCCTTTGCGTCGACGTACCGGACGAGCAACTCTTGGGCGTGACGCTCCAGATGGGCCATGCGCAGCATCCCGGGCCAGGCATCCCGGATGGCTTCGAAGGCCCGCTCCACGGCCGCCTCGGCCTCGGCCTCCGAGCCCAGCCGGTCGGTGGCGAAGCGCAGGTAGCCGTCCCGGTGGGCCAGCCGGAAGGCCCGGAACGCCAGCGCGTCCGCGGGCGCGCGGTCAGTCATGGTCGCCCCCGTGCCGGCAGGACGGCGGCGGAGGGGGAGGCGGGGCCGAGTGCCGCCCTCCGCCGACCAGTCCGGCGATGCCGACCTGCACGGCGAGGGCGAGCAGCCGGCGCAGCAGCCGGTACGCGTCCGGGCCGAACACCCTGAGGCCGACGGCGACTTCGATCCACTGTTGCGGTTCGGTGCGAGACATGCGCTTCTCCATGACGATGCTGGTTGCGGGTGATGCGGCGTCCCGCGTGCGGGTGACCCCGGAAGTGGCAACCGCCGTCCCACTTCGTTCACTCGTGCGACATTCCGGTGTACTGCCCTGATTCCACCCGGAGTTGGCCGGTGCCCCCGTGCGCCGGTGGCGCGGGGCGTGCTTGAGTATGAGATCCATCGGGTCTCCCGGTACGTCGGCTTCCCGTTGAGGTTCGCTTGCCGGAATCCACTGGTCCACCGGTCCGGGTATCCGGCCGGACAAGCGCGGACAAGATCCATTGCCATCGCGAAGACAGGAGAGGGACATTGGCCGAGGAAAGGAGGCGGACAAGGCACTGGGGAGTGCTGCACGGCACCTCGGACGAGGCCAACGCGATCGCCCGTCTGATGCGCTCCTGGCTGGACCGGGCCGGGCTGAGCGTACGGGGGCTGACCGACAGGCTGGAGCCGGAGCACTTCCTGGACGGACACGTACCCGGACGGAGCGCGGTCTCGCAACGGCTCGCGGGCGCGAATCCGCAGTGGGACTTCGTCGAGGCCGTGGCGGACGTGTGCTCGCACGACGGCCCGGAGCGCGCTCGCATGCTGGACGACGCGCGCCCGCTCTGGGAGAGCCTCCGCGCCGCCTCCGGGCGCCGCGGCGTCCCGCCCGTCCCGCCCGTGCCGCCCGCGTCGACCGGACAGGAACCGGACGGCGCAGGGCAGTTGCCCATGGCCCCGACCCGGACCGAGCTGCTGGAGAGGGAGCTGATGAAGGCGCGCTCCCGCGTCCGCCGGTCGCGGGCGGACCGGCTGCGGCGGTCCCACGAGCGGCTGCGGCGCCATCGGCCGTCCGGCGTCCTGTCCGGCGCACCGCCCGGCACTCCGTCCGGTGTCCGGTCCACCGGACAGTCCGCCGTGCCGCCACCGGACACACCGCCCCCGGACGACCGGACGGTCATGTCGGACACGCCCCCGCTGGTGACGGTGGCGTCCCTGGTGGACGCCCGCACGCACGGCCGCGCCGCGGAGGCGGCCCGCATCGCCACCACGCTCGGCCTGGAGGGAACCCCCGGATACATCCGGCGCGCCCTGGAACTCCTGCACGTCGAGGAGCGGGAGACGGACGCGGGGCTGGTGCTGGCGGCCGTCGCCCACAGCCGCCCCGCGACCCTGGTGCCCGGCGTACTCGCCGCCCTCTTCCGGCCGGGCGAGCCGGTCGACCTGTACGCCACCCGGCTCCGGGTGATCATCGCCCGGAACGCGCCGGCCGAGCGCGTGCTGGAGGTGGGCCGCGCGCTGCGGGACGCGGTGCAGGACACGGACTACCAGCAGATCCTCGCCCTGGCCGGCCGGGTGCGGGCCGTCGGGGACGTGCCCGCCCTGGTGGCGGCCCTCCAGAAGACCGGACGGGACCGGGACGTGGACTGGCTGCTGGACCGGGCCGCGCGCGAACGTCCGGCGACGGAGGCGCACAGCCTGGCGGAACGCCTGCGTCTCGGCGGGAACGCGGAGGCGCTGGGGATCCTGCTGCGGAAGCTCGACGAGGTCTGCGCCGCTCCCCAACTCCCGCCGTTCGCCCGGGAGGTGCCGGCCTCCGGGGAGGAGGCGCAGCCGGGCCGGGTCGCGACCCCCGCGGAGCCCCTCGACGACGACCGGCCTGTCGACCGTGATCCGGCTCGACACCCCCGGGCGCGCCCCCGTCCTGGGCGGCCCGTTCGTACGGCCGTACATGGCGCGGATCCCGCCGCCCCGCTCCTGACACCGGAGTGAAAAACTGCGGCGGTGAACACCGCGCGGGGGCGAGGAGAAGAGAAACCGATGACCGGCAGAGCGGGCGCCAATCGCCGCCGCATCCTGGACGTCGCCCTCGCGGAGCTGCTGCGCGACCCCGAGGCGAGCATGGACCAGATCGCGCGCGCGGCGGGCGTCGTGCGGCGCACGGTCTACGGGCACTTCCCGAGCCGGGACGCGCTCGTCGCCGCCCTGGTCGACGACGCGGCCGAGGCCGTCGGCGCGGCCCGCGCCGCGGCGCTGCGGGCCGTGTCCGACCCCGGCGACCCCGGCGAGGAACTCGCCCGCGGCGTCCTCGCGATGTGGGAGATCGCCGACCGCTACCGCCTGCTGGTCTCCCTCGCCCAGCGCAGTGTGACGGTCGAAGGCATCCTCCGCCGCCTGGAGCCGGTGCGGGTGGAGTGCGAGGCGCTGCTCCAACGCGGCCTGGACTCGGGCCACTTCACGTCACCCCTCCCGGCGGCGGCCCTGGCGTACGTCCATGAGCAGGTGCTCTTCGGGCTGATGCACGCGGTGAACGACGGCGTGCTGCCGGCGGAGGAGGCGGGGCGCTCGGCGGCGGTGACGGTGCTGACGGCGGCGGGGGTACGGGTGGGGGCGGCGGAGGAGTTGGTCGCTCGGGTGCGGGTGGGGTGAGGAGGGCTTCAGCCCCGGTCCCGCCGGAACAAGCCCGGCCGCTGATCACGTGCTGCCGCTCGCACCGGGGGAGAGACGGACGGCGGCGTCCAGGCGTCGCGCCGTCCGTGCCACCGGCGAGGACCCGCACGGACTTCCGCGCCGCCGGCCCGCCGGTCCGATGCTGCTTGCCGAGTCAGAGTGCCGCTACGACGGCATCGACCACCGGCCTCAGCACCATGCCGAGCAGGCCGACGATGCGCCCCAGGGGCAAGGTGACGATTTCCAACACGAAGGCTTCTTAGTGGACGTTAAGTCCGATCTTCCTCGGTTCGTGATCGCTCGATCGAGGTACTGATCGGCGCGCAGGCCGTCTGCTGGGCATGTCCATGCTGTGATGCGGGCATGGAACGAGAGCCGTACCCCAGCGGCTTATCGGACGAGCAGTGGTCGTTGATCGAGCCGATGATCACGGCCTGGAAACAGGGCCGGGTGGCACGGTCGGCGGCCGGGGATCCCGGATCCTGCGATCTGCGGGAGGTCGTGAACGCGATCTTCTACCAGAACCGGACGGGCTGCCAGTGGCGCTACCTCCCGCATGATCTGCCGTCCTGGTCGGCGGTGTTCTACTACTTCGGTCTGTGGCGCCGGGACGGGCTTGACCAGCGGATTCAGGAACTCCTGCGCTGCCAGGTGCGGGAGAGGGCCCGGCGATTAGAGGACCCGTCCCTCGTGATCACCGACACCCAGTCCGTGCGCGCGGCCGCGGGTGTCCCGAAGACCACGACGGGGCTGGACGCCAGCAAGAAGGGTGTCGGGGCGCAAGCGGGGACTGGCCGTGGATGTTCTGGGGCTGGTCATCGGTGTCGTGGTGCCGGCCGCCTCCACCCACGACAACGCCGCCGGCACCGCCCTGCTCGGCCAGGCCGCCGAACGGTGCGGGATGCGCCTGGAGAAGGCCCTGGTGGACCAGGGCTTCAAGGACGAAGTCGTCATCCATGGCGTGTTGTTGGACATCGGCGTCGAGGTCGTCCGCCGCAACCCCGACGACCAGGGCAAAGGCTTCATTCCGCAGCCGAAAAGGTGGATCGTGGAGCAGGTCAACGGCACGTTGATGCTGCACCGGCGCCTGGCCCGTGAGTACGAGCACCGGCCCGACACCTCCGCCTCACGCGTCTGCTGGGCCTCCATCGCGAACATGACCCGCCGCCTCACCACCCCGAGCCCGGCCTGGCGCGACACCCTCGGGCTGGCCGCATGAACATCACCGAGCTCCTGGCCGATCTCCAGGCACAGCACGATGAGACCACCGTCCGGGCCGGTGAACTACGCGGCCAGACCGAGCACTTGACCGCCGCCCTGGCCGAGACCGAAGCACGACTGCAGGACCTGGCCACCACCCGGAAGATCATCGCCGAACTCGCACCGGCAAGAGAAGACTCCGAACCGCCCGAGACGAATACCGCCTGCCAGGCCATCGTGAACGCCTTCAATCAGTACCCCGACCAGGAGTTCCGAGCCCGTGAGCTGCACGAACTCCTCGGCATGCCCACTGACGAGGCCGCCGTCAACGTCACCCGCGCCCGCCTCGGACGCCTCACCCGCCAAGGCTTCCTCACCCACCCCGGACGAGGCCGCTACCAGAAACGGACTTAACGTCCACTGAATCCTCAACCTGGTTGAGCATTCATGGCAGCGTGCGTAGGCCAGCCAAGACGCTCACCTCGCGCATCGCCACAAGGCGCGAGGTGACTGACATTCGCGGCGGCTACGCGGGGAAGCGGAGCGGAGCGGCCAGCGTCGCATCGACGAGGAGTTCTACATCCGACTCGTCTAGGATCTGGCTGAAGAACAGACACCTGAAAAGCATCAGGCCCGCCCAGCTGTCCAGAATCATGGAAATGTCTGCGTCCGGCGGAAGGACGCCCCGCTCGATCGCCCGCTGGAGGCACCGCGTGGAGAGATCTTTGCGCTCTCCGATGAGCTCGTCCTGGAGACTGCGCTCGAGATCGGGGGAGCCGGTGGTGTCGGCATCAGACCGGGCAAGGCCGAGCGGACCTCGGAGAGTCCGAACAGGCTCGCCAAGGTGCTCGCCGTGGCAAGCATCTCCGCGCGGCTGTCACCGAGGTCCGCCGTGGGCACCTCGGGTAATCTGTCGCGCAGGGCTTCCAACACGAGCGCGGGTTTGTTCGGCCACGTCCGGTAGATAGTCGCCTTGCCGACCCCGGCGTTGGTTGCCACACCGCCGATCGTCATGCGCATGTAACCTTGGGTGACGAGCATCTGATGGGTGACCGACAGGATACGCCTCCGGGCCTCCAAGTCCCGCATGCTGAAGCCGGAATCATCGCCGATACGTGTCAGCGTGCGCTTCGTACCCATGCTCCTCAATCCCTCAGACGCCGGAAGGGGTTACACGCGGCGCCGTGAAGGAGTCACCCGCGGTGCCGCACGAATGCACGTAAGAACGTTGCGTTTCGTTCTACCACGGCCGGTTCACACCTGGCGACTTCCCGGCCTCATGCTGTGGGCCTGTCCAGTTCGGCCTGGAACGCGGCGGCCAAGCGGGGCACGAGCTTGAGATCGGTGAACATCGTGTAGTGGTTGCCGGGCACCGGCACCACGGTCGGATCCTCGACGAGGTGCGTCCGCCAGTAGTCCTTGCCAAGCAGTTTGATGCGTAGCAGGGCCACCTCCTCCTCCGGGTGCGGGTTCTTCGGCATCGAAGATCACGACCCGTCCTTCCACCTTCCCGTCCGGGTAATAGCCCTTGAGTGCCTCGTGGTTACGGCGCCAGGTCTTCACGAACCTCACGAGGTCATCCTTACTGGAGGCGAGCCAATCGGGCCGGGTGCTGAGCACCTCAACCACCTCCTCCATTGTGCGCGGGGGAGTTACGTCCCGCGCGATGTTCGCGTCCGGCATCACCGACCGCGATCATCTGCGGCAGAGCTCCCAGGAACTCCTCCTCCGTCAGAGACTCACCGACGTACGCCTCCGGCGGGTGCGCATCGAAGAGGTACAAACCCTGAGACCGTCTCACCGCCCGCTGCAGCTGAAGAGCGAACCTCGAAAGCAAGGTTGCCACCGAACGAGTAGCCCGCAAGCCGGTACGGCCCTGTCGGCTGCACTGCCCGTATGTGCTCGATGTACAGCTTGGCGATCTCTCGGATCGTCACCGTCCTGTCGTCAAGTTCCCGAGGGTAGGAGAACGCGGTGAGCGGTCCGTCAAACCTCAGATGATCAGCGAGACGGAAGTAACAGAAGTTGGTGCCGCCCGCCGGGTAGACAAGGAACAAGTGCGGGCCCACGCCATCGCGCACGCGGACCGTGACGGACCGGGAAGCCGTCCCCCGGAGCAGTTGCACGACGTGCTCACTCATCGCCGCGGCGTGCGCAGGTCCGCGAACTCATCAACGCCCAGATCCACTTGATACGTTTCGTGCAGAACGCTGACGGCGTCGACGGCAGCGAGGGAATCGCCGCCCAGCTCGAAGAAGTCGTCGTCGTGGACCGATCTCCTCGATGCCCAGGAGCTTCTCGAGGACGCGGACGACCTTCGCCTCCACCTCTGACGCGGTGGCCTCGGGGCCGATGGCCTCCGGAGCCGACCCGGATGTCTCCACCACCGAAGGCGCGGCGTCAGTGACGGCCGGAGCAAGCCAGTGGCGGCGCGACGCGAAAGGATAGGTGGGCAGGGACATTTTCATCGCGGCAGCGAAGTCTCCGAGCTGCTCCGGCGAGACCTGTTCACCTGCGACGAAGGCCCCGGGCAGCCACGTGGTCACCGGCGCGCGCGCCCTTCGCCAGAAAGGCATCGAGCCCGTGCGCGGGCCTCCTCCAGCGTACGGGCCGGCCAGTGCAAGCCGCTCCTCCCAGCGCACGCGTCCTGTGCCGAGCGTGAAAGCGAGATCGTCGAGCCGCGGCCGCGCATCGTCGAGCCAGGATCTGAGCTGCTCGACCTGCCGAGTGAGCGCCTCGGTTGTCCGGGCGGACAGGACGAGAACATACGTCGCGCCAGGCGCCGGCAGCGGTCGTTCCGCCACCGGGTGGCTCCCCAGGACGCAGTGGCCGTTCGTGCCGCCCAGCCCAAAGGAGCTGACGGCCGCAGC
>NZ_BAAAXZ010000041.1:0-33053 GCF_039535865.1 Streptomyces thioluteus | reverse complement strand
GTGCGTCGCCGCATCCAGCTCGCCAGGACCTGACGACCCATCTGCAGGCCACGCAGCTGGCTGAGTATCGGGGCACGCGACGACGGCGACCGGCCGGGCCTTCGACGACGTGGCGGGAGATCTACACCGTACGACTCCACCTGATCGCCACCATCTTCACCTCGGTCCCTGGCTGCTGGCGCGCGCCGGCCCTGGCCGATGGCCCGCGGGGGTGGGACGCGGCTGATGCCGCCGTGGGACGTGACCTGAGTCGCAGGACGGCCGAGCGAGCGCCCACGGACGACCAACTGGCCACGCTGCGCCGGGAGAGTCTACCGCCGCGGTCCTGTCGGGCGGCGGCACTGGTCTCTGCCCTCGCACGGACGCGCCGCTCGTCCCGGTCGGCCTCTCCTCCATATGGGCCTGCGGGCCGCTGCACCGCCACGCCCTACTCCGCGGCCGAGGCCCTGCGGACGGCGACGCTGCGGCCGGCCGGGTCTTCGGGCGGAGCGCGACTGGCTCGCTGGAGCCCGGCTAACAGCTCGCCGACCCACTGACGTGTATCGACGGCGACCCGTTCGACGACTTCGACACGCTGGTGCGGACGGAGTCGGTGCTGCGCGGTCGGATTGCCGTTCGCGCAGGCCGAGTTGGTGGCCGCCTACGGCGGGGAGCGGCGTCCGCGCTCCGCGGCGGGAGCTACGACGCACGGCGAGGAAACTGGCAGGAGGTGGGCCGGAGGCTGCGCCGCGACTCGTTGCTGCGACCTGGAGCACTGAGCGCCCCGAAGGGGCGCGGGGCTGTGACGACGTGCGGCTCCGCCGCGTGGGGCGCGCCCCAGCCCTCGCGTCACCGTCTCGGTGACCAGGACCGGGGCGGCGACGGCGACCGGCGGCAGGGCCGGCCAGCCCCGCGGGCGTCGTGGCCGCCTCCCCGCCACCTAGGTGTCTGTGCCGGCGCCAGGCCGTCCCGCCGGCTCGAAGGGCTGCCCGGGCCGCGGCACGCGCGTACCGCGCCCCGGCCCGGCGCGCCGCCACGGCCGCGTGCGGTCGGCCGGCTCGGCCCCAGGGGTGCGGGGCGAGGTTGAAGGTGCCCCAGTGGATGGGGGAGCAGACGCCCCGGGCGGGGTCGCCGCCCTGGAGGTCGAGGTGGGCGCGCAGCCTTCCTCGGGCGTCATATGAATGTCGGGCCAGATCCACACCTGTTGTAGCTGCCTGCCCCGGCTGTGTTGCACATGGATGTCGGACCACATCCACACACACTCCCTCGGTGACAGAGCGTCACGTAGGTGAGGTTCGCCCAAGGCCAGACCCACTGTCCAAGTAGAGTAGGGTTGGCCAATGCGATGACGTCGTAGTGGTCTGCGCAGAGCTTCGCGAGCTAGAGGAGCTGGAAGCGAGGGAATCTCTCCTCCCTGCCGATGCTCCGCGCGCCCTCCTCTCCATCCGCCTCTCCGTCCTTACGGACGAGACCACTTCCCCAGTACGTCAAGAGCTGGACCTTCGGCGCTTCGCGCTCCTCGACGCTGCCGCGTCGTCGGCGTCGCCCCGAGACCTCAACGTATCCGCACCAAAGTCCACGCAGTGGAAACGACCCGAGTTGGGCGACTGGATCAACAACAGGGCCCCTGAGTTCGACCAGATTCTGTTCTGGAAGCTGGACCGCTTCGTCGCCGCATCTCGGACCTGCATCTGATGATCGAATGGTGCAAGGAGTACAGCAAGGTTCTTGCTGCCGACAAGAGACCCCATCGACCTGTATACGCCTACGTGCAAATGATGGTGACGATGATTGCTGCATGGCTCGCATCGAGCCGCAATACCGGAATCCGCCTTGAGTCGCTTTGGAAGTACACGCGCACCACGGATCGGTGGCTCATTGGCAAGCCGGTCTATGGCTACATGACGAAGAGAGCCAGACGGTCGAAGGCTCGTGTCCATTCCGTTTCGCAAGCAGGGTGTTGCGCTGGATCTTCAGCATGCTCATGCGTGGACGGTCCATGTACAAGATCACTCAGATAGTGAACCGGGCGGGCGTCCCCTCGCCTTGGCGGCGGGAGGTGGGTTGCGGCGAATCTTACGTCGATCTCACTAATCCGGCTCTCAAGGGTGTCCGTGTGATCCGCCCGCCGAAGGCCACAAGTAAGGATGTCTCTCGCATCGTCTATGACTCGGATGGTCACCCGATCAGGCTCGCTCCTCCCATCTTCACCGACGAGGAGTTCGATCAGCTTCAAGACAGGCTGAAGCAAAACGCCAAGTACGGAGCACGCAAAGGCACTAGAGGTAGCGGGAAACAGCTCTCACGCTTCCTGGGGGTCATTCAGTGTGGCAACTGCCAAGCCAACATATACAAGCATGTCACGAAGAAGAAGCGGAAGGACGGAACAACGAGGTCTACCTCTAGGCTGCGTTGTTCTTCGTACACCAAAGAGCCGTGTGGCGCCCCAAGCTTCGATCCTGACGAGATGTACGGCGCCCTTGCCGACACAGTGCTTGACGAGTTGGGCGACTACGAAGTCATTCATCGCGAGTACGCTCGTGGCGCTGAGAACTTGGCCCGCGTCACGGAGCTACAGGGGTCAATCAAGCACTACATGGACGGACTCGTACCCGGCGGGGCCTTCGCGGTCGGAGGGTTCATCCAAAAGCAGGCCGAGGAAGCTCTTCAGAAGCTCGGCGCCGAACTCTCAGGTATCGATCCAGAGAGCACGCAGGATAGTTGGCACTATCGATCTATAGGCGTCACGTATCGCGAGCACTGGTCAAACCTGGGCATAGACCAGATGGAAAAGGACCTTCTTCGAGGCGGCATCACGTTCTTGGTCCACACAGACCACTGTGATCTGCTAATCCCAGACGACGTGAAGCAGCGTCTAGTTGTGAAGGATGACTACTTCAAAAATCTGAAGTAGAAGCATAAATTCCCCGCCGCACCTACTGGTGCGGCGGGGAATTTTTTAATGCTTGCGTACAGCCACGAGCTTTCGCTCGCCCACACTACTCACTCTGTAAATATAGACCTTTACAACACTCTCACCCGCGCCCTGGATCCCAACTTCGCGGCCTTTCATCGAGGTTAGCGACACCGAACTATCATTCATCTCGGAGTCCGCTTGCTACTCCCCAGAAGTCGAGTGCGATGGTTCCGGCTTCTGTGCTGCTGAATCCCTTCTGAACGGCGTGCTGCCGGATTTCTGCGGCGCGGTCTATGACCTTTTTGGCGTCGGCTACGGCAAGTTCGTATGCGATGTCTCGCATTGCGTCGGCCATGTTTCCGGTGAGGTCGTCGAGGTTCTTGGCGAACTCGTCAGGATCGGGCATTTCGTTGTTCATGGTCATCCTTTAGTTTGGTAGTTGAGTAGATGGAGGTAGGCGGTAAGGGCTTGTTGGGTCATGGCTCCGTTGCCTGCGGCCTTGAGTTGGTGGGCGCGTGTGAGTCCGGGGACGCCGGTGATCCATTGCGGTGGTAGGCCCATCATCCATTCGGCGAATGGTGCTGCGAGTCGTCTTCCTCCGCGGGGGCCTAGTTCGACGGGCATGGGTGCTGGGTGTCCTGTGATGACTTCCCATCTGTGTACGGCTGGGCCGTATTCGTCCCACCATTCTTCTGGTGAGTGGTAGTTCATGGGTGGGGGTTCTGCTGTGGGGTCTATGGAGAGTAGGTGTGATACTTCGTCATCGAGGGTTGGCCCGTGTCCTCCGGCTTTCCTTTTTATTGGGTGTTGGGGTGCTCCGTTCGTTCCCAAGTTTGCTGTTGGTGTTTTGAAGAGCTTGTGTGCTTTCGCCTTGTCGAAGAGTCGGGCGATTGCGGTGACTAGGTCGTCTCCTCCGGTGCCGGCGCGCTTCTGTTTGGCGTAGTCGGGTCCGCGGTGGGCGTCAGATGCTGTGGGTGTTGGTAGGTGTGGCGATGCAGAACCAACGGTCGCGATGGTGGGGGGGCTCCAGCCCCAGAAGCGCGATAGCAGCACCAGCGTGCGTCATACCCGATCTCGGCCAAGCCCCCGAGTACGGTGGGGAGTCCACGGTTTCTGAGGGCCGAGACGTTTTCCAAGAAGACGAGTTCGGGTCGTAGTATGCGAATGCCTTCGAGGATGCTGAACCAGAGGCTTGACCTTTCGCCATGGAGTCCCGTTCTTCGTCCGGCGTGACTGATGTCTTGGCAGGGGAATCCGGCTGTGATGACGTCTACTTGGCCGCGTAGTGATGGCCAGTCGATGTCTCGGACGTCGCCAAGGTTGGGTGCGTTGGGATAGCGGGCTTGGAGTATGAGGCTTGCGTGTGGGTCGATTTCGGCTACGTAGGTGATGCGGTCGCCGATGAGGGATTCGACTGCTCGGCCGAGTCCGCCGTAGCCGGCACAGAGTTCGAGGATGGGTATGGGGTTGTCCTTCATGGTCGAGGCCCCAAGGGTTGGGGGTCTTTGGGGCCTCGGGTTGGGCTAGTTACTGGTGAGCTGGGCTGTCACATCGGTGGACTTGTGGATTTGCCAGACCTGTATTTTGAGGTTGGGGCCGTAGCGGTTACGGAGTCTTTGGATGATGTGGCGGGCCTTTTCCTCGGAGTTGGCTAGGCGGTCTGCCTGCCAGGAGGAAGGTGTTTGGATGAGAAACTGTGAGGTCATCGAGTTGCCTCCTTCTTGCGTCGCATGTCGATCTTTGTGTTCAGTCGCTCTGTGAGGCGTTCTATCGCGCGCTGTAGGCGTTTCTGGTCTGCACTGCCGTGTGTCGGTCTGTCTCCGTGGAGGTAGGCGCGTTCGATCGCTGCTTGGTAGTCGTCGGAGAGTCCGTTGAATGCTTCGTCGATGTCCCAAATGCTGATGGCTACGCTGCGGGGGTCTGCGGCGACTCGTAGCAAGTCGTCGCGGCCTGGCATGACTTCACGCTGGTCTTCGTTGTAGTAGGCGTGTTCCAGGATTTTGCGGACTTCGCGGGGTGTGTAGATCCATGCAGCGGTTTGGTAGGTGTAGTGGAGGCGTTCGGCTTTGCAATGTTCGAGGCCGATGCCGCGGAACACGTTGTATAGGGCCGCAGGGTCGTAGCTGTGGAATCGGTCTTGCGCTTCCCAGTATTTGAGAAGGATGAACTGTTGGATGTCGTCGGCTTCGGTGTAGGGGTTTTCTCGTGCGAGCCGTCGCGCTGCCCTTCGCGCGGTGTCGATGATGTCAGGGCTTACATGGGTCACTTGTAGCGGTCACCCTCCACGATGAACGATCCGTCTGAGCGGACGGGGATGATGTGGGGTGTGACGTGCTTGCCCTGCACGTACGCGATGGCGAAGGAGCGTTGCCAGTTGGCGAGTCGGGCCGGTCCGAGGTAGGTGGCCTTGCGCACGTCCATGAGGTGCCCGATCTCTACGCCTGTGAGGGTGTGGCTAGCGGATATCCCCGAGGTCTCATGGATGATGCCGGCGCGGTGGGTGTGCCCCATGACGACGGAACGCCCCAACTTACGAGCCGCGTTCAACGCGGTACCGCCTGCATGCCGCGCAAGACTGATGCCGCGTGCATGGCCGTGTGTGGCGACCCATCCAGGAGCGAACTCATAGGTGAGTGGCTTGTAGCTGACGCCGTAGTCGTCCAGGCGCAAGAGCCTGTCTTCTCGGTACTCCTCCGGGGTGTAGAGGGCAGGGGCTCGCTCCGCAAGGTACTTCTGGGGGCGCTCCCCGTGGTTCGAGCCGAGTAGCGTGTACGGCCCGTCATAGCCAGCACGTACGGGTTCGAAGTGATTGCGGCGTGTGTAGTCGGCTTCCTGGTGGACATTCATGCCGTACTCGGCTCGCTTGCCGGCGGACCATCGTGCAGGGGCTGTGTAATCGTTGATGTCGCCGATGTTGATGACTTCGTCGGCCTGCCAGTCATGTATGAAGTTGATGAGTGCTTGATGGGCTCGCTTGTGTTCCAGGGGCATTTGGAGGTCCGAGATGAAGACGATTCGCCTCATACTTCGACCCTCATCCGCTTCAACTCTCGCATCAAGTAGAAGAGAGCTTTCCTGAGGTCTTGTTCCTCGTCGTCTTTTCGGCCTGCGCGTACTAGGTACTTGACTGCGTTTCCGCGGTTGTAGTTGAGGTGTTCGGCGATGTCAATGGGTTCCGCTCCGTTGGAGAATCCTGTGTAGTGTGCGGGACTTGCCACGGGGTCGTGTATCTGTGGTTCTATCGCTAGGACGTCTGGTCCTGCTAGCTCTAGTTCTTTTTCGAGTAGCCAACGGATCTGCCCATTGTCGAACTTCACTGCATATGGGCATCCGCGGTGGACTTCGATTCGGATGATCTTCCCTAGCTGGCCGTTGCAAGACGGGTAGATAGGAGAGTTGGCTATGACCCAATCGCCTTCGGTGTACTGCATGTCAGAACCCTGCCTTCTCTCTTAGTGCTTCGGCTCCGTGCTCGCAATAGAAAGCATTGGTGTCGGACCTGGATGGCATCTGTCGCACGGTGGCGTTCTTGTTGGCCTTCACGATGGTGTCGGCAAGCTGCATTCCTGCGTCGTCTCCGTCGGCGAGGATGACGACTTCCTTGTATCCACGAAGGTGTCGGTTGAACAATCGATTCCAGTTCTGGACACCGGCAACACCGATGGTGGGTATCTCACATTGCCATCCAGTCCACGTGTCTGGCTCCCCTTCGGCTACGGCGATTCGGGAAACGTTGAGAGTGAGGGCCAGGATGTTGTAAATCTTCGCTTCGTCGCCGGGTTCGCGCATGTACTTGCTGTGGCCGAGTGCCTTGCAATCGTGGTCCCCCGTGCACCGGAATCGAATGGCGACGACGCCTTGCATGTTGACGTAAGGGATGGCAAGCATGCCCCGGTAGCGTTCATGGCCCGATGCTGGGTCGGCGACGTACCCGAGCCGAAAATATTGAGCGCTGTCCTGCGACAGGCCCCGCCTCTTCAAAAGCTCTGCGGCGGGCGTACCGGCGGTCAGTTGCTGCTGGTAGGCATTTGCTGCCTGTCCCAAAAAGTCGATCCGCTGTTTCGACGGCGGCGAGAAAATCACATCGCTCCTCCTCCATGATCAGGCCCCAGCTGTCGAAGCTGAAGTCACAGGCATGGCAGTGGATTACGTTCTGGTCGATGTTGATGGATGCGCTTGCTGTGCGGTCTTGATGCACTGGGCATTTGCAGGGCTGCCACGATCCGCTGTCGCGTCTGGGGGTTTGCCAGTCGGGCCAGTAGTGTTTGAGGACTTCGAGAATGGGCGGCTTGTCAGCGGGTGTAGTAGGCATGCATGAGCCTTGCGGCGAAGGAGCCAGGCAGTACCCATGCGGCGTCGTCGGTTGGTGCACCGTGGCGCTTGTACACGACGCATGTCTCATCACCCGTCCCGTTGTTGACGGCCTGGGCCAGGGCCTCATCCAGGTGCTTCCAGAGTTGGACCCTCGTGACGGACTTGCACTGGCAGGTGCACGGGATACCGCCTATGTCACCTCGGTCCTGCGAGCCGTACACAGATCCGTTGCGCTCGGCGCCGGCGAAGCCGAGGGCCCTCCATACCGACACAACGGAGTTCTCCCATGTCCGGCCTCGTGCCTTGACGGCTCGACCGTTCGGCCGGCCCAGCTTGCGAGGCGTCGGGTTAGCCACTGATGCTCATCCTTTCCGGATCCCAGTCGAGTTGAGCGAAGGTGAAGCCAGACGGGTCAGCTCGGCCTCCGCGGTTTTTCACAGCGCTGACACGAAGGTGGTAGCCCTCAAACTCCGTGCCTCCGCGATGGAGGGTGAGGATGAGCTCGGGGACTCGGCCGACTTGCCCCTTGATCCCGGACAAGGGAATGGGGCTGTTGCCATCGTTGTAGGTCCCGGTTACGTGATGGAGGAGAAGGATCGCGCTTTCGGTTCGCCTTGCAAGGTCATGGAAGAATCCGCAGAGCTCATCGAGCGCTGCGTATCCTTCGCCCATCTCGGGGGCGTTGACATTGGTCAGGTTGTCGATGATGCAGAGGGCTGGCCAGCCATGGATCATCGCGAAAGCGCACATCTCCTCTTCGATTTCGTTCAGGTCGGGGGCTGCGTCGAAGTTCCAGCGGATTTGAGTCCTCGTCAGTGCCGCATCTATGGTTTCCGTTTGACCTTGTTGGATCGAGGCCTCAACGTTGACGGTGGTCCATCCTGTGACGCTCGCTGCGGCTCTGACGTACTGGGTGTAAGCGTCGCTATCAGCGCTGAAGTACAGCGTCTCAACTCCGCTCTTAAGCGCGAAGTTAAGAGCAAGTGCCGACTTTCCGGTACCAGGGCCGGCAGCGATAAGGCAGAGCTGTCCGCGGCGAATCGTGACGCCCAAGTCATCTAGCGTCTTGAACACCGTGGGGAGCGCTTCTCCTGCGTCCCCTCGGGTGCTCATCGCTTGGGTGAGTGTGAGTATGCTGCCCTCCCCAATGAGACAGGGGCGGCATCCATGGAGGACACCACCCCTGTTGGGATGTACACAGTTAATCTTTAGGGCATAGCAAAACGACTACCAGGGGGCGGGGCCTGCTCCTTCGGATGCACCCCACGGAGGCGTGGGGCTCTGAGGTGCTGCCTGAGTGGGTGGCGCCGACTGAGCTGCGGCCGGCGGCTTGGTGTACTCGGCTACATACAGCTTCGGAGGTGCCATTCCTCCACTGCTCTCCCCCACGCGGGCAAACGTCACCTTCAAGTAGGCGCCCGGCTGGGGGCTATCGGCTGCTTCCCCTGCTCGCCGCATGGCGTCGCCGATAGCCTGAGACATTCGCTTGGCCGAGACGTAGAGCGAGCGGCGCCCGTCGTCGCCTTCTCCAACGCTTTCGGGGGTGGCGAGGATGATGCGTACCTGCATCACCGGGTTACCCTTTGGGTCGAGTTTAGGGGTGTCCTTCTTGTAATCCTTGACGGGGAAAGGTTCGCTGATTTCCTCTATATATCCCTGGATGCTGTCTCCGGGGGTGACGAACTTGGCGTAGTGGCTGGGCGCTGAGGGTGCGAAGAAGTTCATGTGTGATTCCTAGGTTGGTTGTCGATGGTGTGAATGACGGTTGCGCCGAGGCTGCCTATCTGGAAAGCGGCTCGGGCTTCCTCCAGGAGTGCCGCGTAGCGCGGGGCTGCTCGAACGAAGGATTCAAAGTTGGGCCCAACGGTGTTGGGTGTCTCACCGCTGAAGGTGAAGGCGAGTTCAGGTGTTGCTTGGAAGGTAATGGTGAATCCGGCATGCTGGGAAGTCATTTGGCGCCTTTCGCCTTGCAGAACTGGGCGACTCCGCACGCTGCGCAGTGGTCGCCCGGATTCGCTAGGTAGATCCCATGACGCTCTGCCGCATCCATGGCTGCGTACTGCTGCTCTAGCCAGTGCTGATCGATGAGTGTCAGGTCGATGGGTTCGCCGGGTGAGCCGGCCTTGGGAGATCGACCCAGGCGTGCGCACTGGAAGTAGTCTCCCCAGGTGGCGTTGACCTGGTACATCTCCCACAACGCACGTCGATACAAGGCCAGTTGGAGAGCTGAGCTCTGCTTCTTCGTGCCGGTCTTGATGTCGCGGATGCTCAGGCCGTAGGGGGTGACGAGGACCTGGTCTATGAAGCCGCGGACGGGCACATCCCCGACCTTGACTGCGAACTCCAGTTCGATTGCAGGTCTGGAGTCGGGCGTGATCCAGATCGTCTCTGCGGCGCCAGCGTCCTTGGTGTACGCGATGTAGTCGATGACCTGGTGCTCACCAAGGGCCCGCCTGTCGATCAGGTCCTTCTCGGCTTTCTTGTATCCGCCGGTCCGCCACTTCGTAATATCAGGCTCTATCTTTCGAGCCTCAGCGGCCTCTACATCCCAGGTCTGATGGTAGTGCGCCACGGCTTGCGCCGTGGAAATGGTCCGGCCGGATAGCTCATACAGCTCGATTGCAGAGTGGACAGTAGTGCCCTGTATGAACCATCCGGCCGGCGCCGAAACGCGGTTTTCAACTCTTTCTAGTCGGTAGGCTTCGCCGCATTTGGCGTAGCTTCCGTACAGCTGGCTATGACTGCGCGACCTCGGCGCGGCAGTAGATGTCCGCAAACCGCTCCCCTCCGTTTTCCGGCATGTACTCGTAACCCTTCAAGGAGATGGTTCCGAGCAAGGTGTAGCCATCGAGTACGGCTGCCCTATGCGTTTCGCGCTGTCGCTGGTCGGTCTTATCGCAGTAGTAATGCACCATGTGGGCCCCCTCTTCGTGCTCAAAAAGCATGACCATTCCTGCGATGGCCGTCATTCCCCCCAGAATTCGAGTAAGCTCCGGGCGAAGGTCAAGCATGGAGTCGTAAATCGCGGCAACCGTCATTGTCGTATCCACTACTACCTATGGCTCCTGATCTATGGCCGAAACAGGCGTCGTGTCACAGAGAGGGCGGGCACTCTGGCTGAGCGCCCGCCCTCGTCCGCAGTTCTCGATTTTTAGTTATCCCCCGGTGACTTACGGTACAGCTTGATTACATCTTCGGCAAGATCATGATCCTCGGGAAGTATCACCACGAAGTCACTATGATCAGGCCTTCGAGGAACATACTTCCACCCATGCTCTTCGGTGTATTCGAGAGTATGAGTTGCCAGCCCCTCAATCCACTCTGCATGGGCTTCGGCATCTGCCGCTGACAGTTCGTGAGGCTGCTTCATAGCTCGCAAGTGAAGCCGCAGCGCACGAGCTGGCCTGGCGTTGCGCCACGTATTGCCAGTAAGCGTCTTCTGCCACGGGAGCGGAAGAAGCTCCCGATAGTTGATCCGCGGCTCCTTATACTCACTCAGAGCTTGGCTTACGGCTGCCTCTGAAGTCCCAAAGAACCGGGCAATCTCCGCCTGATTCTTAAACTCCCTCTTTGCGAGAGACCGGAACATCTCCTCTGGGCGCGGAAGTAGACGCGGGTAGGGCATAATGATTCCCCTTCGGATAAGTCGGCTGTTGTATCACTCTCTACCCTCACCAGAGAAATTCACCACCACGTGTAGCAGCCTGTGAAGCAACGGCACGATCTACGGGCATCAAGGCACCCATGAAGTTGGGCCCGCACCGGATCAGTATCGGATCACTCGGAGAAGTGATTCTCATGTCTAGTAGCGGAGTTGTACCCTTGGGGGTCTTGATCTTGCCGAACCGCGCCAGAAGTTCCGGATCAAGCGCTAGAAGTTCCGGGATGCTTGGTTCTTCCCTCTCCAGGCGCTCCATGAGTGCACGGCACCGATCCCATACACTCCGGTCATAGGAAACGCTTGCTGTTCGGTCGGGGATCACTTCTTGCACATCGACTTGCAGGCCATTGACTATTAGTCCGTTGTCCTCCGGAACATCTATCCTTACCTCTCCCTTCGAGGCCCGTCCTACCTTGTCCAGGCGGGATAGGTCCTCCCGGGTGAGATCACGGCTTACAGGCCGTACGACGCCTCGTGTGGGGCCGAGGCTAGGTCGTCCGATAGTGTAAGTATCGGTGGCGAGTAAGTAAGACTCTTCCCCGCTAAGGTACATCTTTGCAGCCGGTATCGGCGACCTAGCCGGGGTAAAGATCAAGGCGTTCCATGCAGCCTTGGCGAATTCCGCACCATCGATGACGAAGCTGATCACTCTCATGCACTCTGAGCGAGTACAGGTGCACAGTCAGCATCTGCTGCGTAGCGATCTGCCATATTGTTCCAGATTGGCACGCAAGGCCCGATCTTCCGCCACTCAAGCGGCGCGTGTCTGAGTCGGCCCATGTCTGGGAACTCCGTCGGCCGCCGCAACGAGAATGCCCTTGCTTGGGATCGCTGGCGACGCCTTTTCTCGCGATACTTCATTTTTTCGCGTTCTCTGCTACTCATAGCCCCCTCTTGGTCTCCCGACGGGTCGGCCAGTTCCGCCCAAGACGGCTTCTTCAGGGTGAGAACTAACCGACGGGCCGAGTCATCTAACACACGGGATAGTCAGCCTTGCTGCGGAGCGCACCCTTCCCGCTCCCTGTCCACTGCACAACAAGCGCTTGTGCTGGCGGCCGGCAAACCGGCAGCGGAGAGGTCTTAAGCAGCGAGAATGGACTACGCGCAAGGCACACTCGCGTGAGGCTTCTACGTCTCTGACACCACGTCACGGTGTCTGCATGCCTCCCGCGCGCTCGGGGTGGCCGTGGTTGAGCTATGAGCTTTTCAAGCCACCCCTTCGGAGTGGGTTGCGCCAGCGGCCAGCACGGTTGAGCGCTGATCACCTGCAACGTGATGGAGGTTAGTTAAGTGTGTACAGGCACGTCAAGCCCCTCATCACGCCACGTCGGTGTGACGACAGTCACACATCGATTAGCGTCTCGCCCGTCCCCCGAGACACTGCCTATAAGGATGAGAAGCAAGTAAACATGCCAAAAAGTCGGGCATTTTTGTCATCTCAAAAGTCTCCCCGCAGGGTTGATGCTCCTTAAATGGTAGAGCGCCCCTGCGGGGCGCTTTTCTTCCCTGGTAGCAATTTCAACACGTCTACACCTTTGTGTGTCTGTGCGGTCTGGTTGCTACCAGGGAAGAATCTACTTAAATTCTAAAGTCAATAAGGCTCTGGGAGGTTTGCTATGCCTAGAGCTAGACAGACCTGCTTTCGGTCTGGATGTCCGAGGCCGGCCGTGAAGGCCGGAGCATGTCTAGAGCATGCTCCGAAGCGTGTAGACCCTCGCAAGCCTTGGTCTAACACATCTCGACGTAATCAGGCCCGCTCCGCGGGCTGGAATTCTCTACGACTCCGCATCCTCCGGCGGGACTCGTACACCTGCTACAGGTGCGGAAGTTCTTCAGCTTCGGAGGTCGATCACATTGTGCCAGTCGCTTTCGGAGGCACAGACGATCCTCAGAATCTCTCTGCTATCTGCCGGACGTGTCATCGAGAGAAAACCAACACCGAGCGTGCCGCCGCCAGGCGGCGCCGCTAGATCCTATGGAGTGCTTGCATGCCTTGTCCCTATCCCTGTCCCGGGTGCGAGTCTCAGCATCAGGAGCAGGCTGTCACTCTCAGGCCTCGTCGGCGGCGTGCTGCTGAGCGGCGCGCGTGGCGGCGTCAGGTCGTAGAGGAGCTGAACGACTGGGATGACATCGAGGACCAGGAGCACGAGCACCAGGCTGGCGGGGTGAGCTGAGATGGCTGGGCGAGGCCTTCCCCCGAAGGACAGCCCTGCTCGGAGGAACAGGCATCCGGAGGAGCAGCTGTCAGGAGCTGGCTCTTCGGTCGTGCCGGCGCTGCCGGACGCCGACCGGTTCCTGCCGGAGGTGCGTGAGTGGTGGGAGACGTGGCGCGAGTCGCCGCAGGCCGAGAGCTTCCTTGCTACGGACGTGCAGCGCCTGAAGACGCTCGTGCTTCTGGTGCAGCGCATCTATGAGATGGAGGGCGCTGATCTGAAGGCCTATGCCGAACTGCGGCAGCAGGAGAGCTTGTTGGGTGCCACGGTTCTGGATCGGCAGAGGCTTCGGATGCAGGTGAAGAAGGCGGATGAGTCATCGACTGGTGATGATGTCCTTGGCGACTTGCTTGGGTGATGTGATGGGAGGGGTGAGGCTGTGCCGCAGACAGGGAACATTCCTGCGCATGAGCCTGAGTTGACTCTTGGGCATCACATCCTCGCGTGGGCCGAACGCTACATCGTTCAGCCAGATGGCGAGAGGGCTGGGGAGCCGTGGCGTTGGACTGATGAACAGCGCCATTTCATCAAGTGGCTTTATGCCCTGGACGGGCAGTTTCAATGGCTCTATACAGAAGCCACTTTGCGGCGTCCCAAAGGTGCTGGCAAGACTCCCTCCAATGCTGCCCTGGGGATCATTGAGTTCATAGGTCCTTGTCGGCCGACCGGAGTTGTCAAGACCGCTAAGGACGGCACGAAGGTCCCTGTGGGTCGTCCCGTGCATCTTCCGCTCGTGCAACTTGCGGCTACAAGCCTTGATCAGACTGCTCAGACCATGGACATGATCCGCGGCATGCTCGCCGAGTCGCCGGCAGAGCGCGAGTACGGCTTGGACATCTCGAAGACGATGATCCAGTTCAAGGGGAATCGTCCGGGGAAGATTTCACCGGTGACTTCGTCTACGCGTGGTAACGAGGGGGC
The DNA here is from genome assembly GCF_039535865.1 of Streptomyces thioluteus. Taxonomy (NCBI): domain Bacteria; kingdom Bacillati; phylum Actinomycetota; class Actinomycetes; order Kitasatosporales; family Streptomycetaceae; genus Streptomyces; species Streptomyces thioluteus. The sequence continues at coordinate 19,048 of NZ_BAAAXZ010000041.1, read as the reverse complement.
GAGGCCAACCTTTGTGTGACCCCGACGGGAGGGTTCTTCCTGTCGGGGTCACGCGTGCTTTATTGTGGCAGATGAAACCCATCATTGGGTTAGTAGCACTGGGGGGCCAGAATTCTTCGAGACCCTGCGGCGCAACACTAACAAGACCCTCTCGCAGGGGTCGCGCACGGTCCAGACGACCAATGCTTATGACCCTAACGAGATGTCAGTTGCGCAGACCACGCATGAGCGGGTTCTGAACGGTAACCCGCTGATCCTCTACGACTGTCGTGAGGCTACACCGAACATCGATCTCAAGGACCCTGATGCGGTGCGTGCCGGCCTCGTGGAGGCCTATGGGGACTCCTGGTGGGCACCCATCGATCAGTTGGTCAATGTCATCATCTATGGGAATAACCCGGGTCATGACTACCGGTTCTATCTCAACAACCTTGCTGAGTCCGCGGATCAGTGGATGAGCAAGGTTGAGTGGGAGGCCTGTTATCGCGAGGACGATCCGATCAGGCCTGGCGATCAGATCAGTATCGGTTTCGACGGCTCCTTGTTCAACGATGCGACGGGGATTGTTGGTTGCAGGCTTCGCGATGGTCGGCTCTTCACGATCGACGTGTGGGAGAAGCCTGAGAAGGCCGGTCCTGACTGGGAAGTTGATGTTCTCGCTGTCGAGGCAGCGGTCAACAAGACCTTCGAAACCTATGACGTGGTGTGGGGGTACTTTGACCCCCCGTTCTGGCAAGAATCCGTTGGAAGATGGTCCATCAAGTTTGGCGATGACCGGGTCTTCGAGTATTGGACTTCGAAGGCAAATCGGATGGCCAATGCGACTGAGCGGTTCCGCACCGCGGTGACAACACAGGATCTTACGCACTCGGACAAGGATCGGCTGACTCGGCATGTACTTCATGCCGTCAAGAGAGAGGTGCCGCAAGGGATTTTGATTCGCAAGGACCATCCGAAGTCTAAGCGGAAGATAGACCTTGCGGTGTGCGGAATATTGGCTTTCGAGGGCAGGGCGGATGCGATTGCTGATGGGCGTATGACGAAGCGGAAGAGGAGGGTGGTTGGGTTTGGATAGCATCGCGTATGGATCCCCTCCTTCGACTCCTGTCGAGTGGCTGAACTACCTACAGGGCAAGTTGTCGCGGCGTCTTGGCGAGTTCAGGCGGTACGCCGACTACTACGAGGGCCGGCATGAAGTCATGCCGTTCAGTCAGGACCTCTACAACTCTGCGTTCGGCGATGCCTTCCGAGCCTGGTCTGACAACTTTTGCGGGTTGGTCATCGATGCCGTGAACGAGCGTCTTCGCGTCACAGGTTTTCGGATGACCGATAACCCGGATGCTGACGCGTATGCTCATACGATATGGGCTCGCAACACCATGGATGTGCAGTCGAGTGCGGCGCACTTGGACGCGATGATCTGTGGCGAGTCCTATGCGATCGTCTGGGCTGGTGTTGATGGCGAACCTGTCATCTCCTGTGAATCGGCCGAACAAGTTGTCGTGCAGTACCGGCCCGGGTCACGTACGGAGATCGAGGCCGGCGCGAAGTTCTGGCGCGATGACTGGGGCAGACAGTATGCATCTCTGTGGACCGCGGACTACACCTATACGTCGTTCTCCACTGGTTTTGAATGGCACGAGCCGGTACAGGGTCCCAATCCTTTGGGCCGGGTGCCGATTGTTCCTATCTCCAATAGGAAGCGTCTAGTTGGGGATCCGATCTCTGACTTGGCTTCGATCATCCCGCTTCAGATGGCTATCGACAAGACTGGAACTGATGCGCTCGTTGCCAGCGAGATGGCCGCGTTCCCTGCTCGGTACGTCACGGGGCTTGAGATCGTGGAGGACTCCGAAGGTCACCCTGTCGAGCCTTTCCGAATCGCGATCGATAAAGTTTTGCAGGCGGAAGACCCGTCCGCACAGTTCGGCCAGTTTCTTGCTGCTGATCTTGCCAACTATCGCACGCTGCTGGACATGTTGACCCAACATCTGGCAAGCATCGCACGGCTACCTCACTGGATGATCGATGCGAGTGGTCAACCGCCAACCGGTGAGGGCGCAGAAGCTTCGGAGTACGGCCTTGTAGCGAAGGCGCGCAATCACGCTCTTCACTATGGTCGTGGCTGGCTGGACGTCATGCGTCTGTGCTTTGCGGTTAAGGGCGATGCGCGGGCAGAGGCGCATAGCGCTGAGGTCATTTGGGATGACATTGAGAATCGGTCCGAGGCTCAGCACACCGATTCGTTGGTGAAGCTCAAGGCTCTTGGCGTGCCGACATCCGTGATTTGGGAGCTGGCCGGGTTTACGCCTGAGCAGATTGAGCGCTTCCCTGCGTTGCTCCAGGAGCAAGAGGAGATCGCGGAGAAGTACCCTTCCGCTATGGCCAGTTCGTCTAGCAAGGATGTGGCTTCCTTGGCCGCTACAGCTCCGCAGGGCAATGCGGGCAATGTGGCTCGCAAGGTTGCTGGGGACGACGCAAGTCGTCGCTGACCAACTCTCATTCAGGGCTTCCGAAATGGGGCCCTTCTCTGATCCGAAATGGATGTGATGGTTCATGACTGACGTGCAGGGTGCCCCCGAGGGCGAGCATTCCCCCGTAACCAACGAGGCAATCGTCGCGGATAGTGCCAACGATCTTCAGGCGCAGGTTGACAAGTGGAAGGCGCTTTCGCGGCAGAATGAGAAGGCGTTCAAGTCCGCATCGCGTGAGCTGGATGAACTCCGCACCGCCCACATGTCCGATCAGGAGCGGGCCATTGAGCAGGCCCGCCAGGATGCGCGGACTGTAGCTCTGTCCGAGGTGGGTGAGCGCCTGGCGGTCGCTGAGCTCCGGGCACAGGCCGCGGATGCCGGCGTGCAGCTCCCTGATGCCGATTTCCTCAACGCGTCCCGGTTCCTTGCCGAGGACGGTACGCCGGATGCGGAGTCCATCACGGCCTTCGTCTCTACGCTGCCCTCTACGACTCTTCCACCTGTGTATCGACAGGACATGGGACTTGGGCACCGAGGCTCCAGTACCGCCGGTCAGCTCTCTCGATCCGATCTCTCCCGCATGACTCCCGCTCAGATCAACGAAGCGCGGGACAAGGGTCTTCTTGATGCCCTGATGCGTGGGGAGCTTTAACCAAAGGACTTAGTATATGGCTCCAACTAATGGCTTCATGCAGGACAACGGTGCTCGCCTTGTCGAGGGCGTCAAGGGAACGTTTTCCCCGGAGATTTGGACGGCTCAGCTTCTTCGGGACCTTGAGCAGCACAGCATTCTTTCTTCTCCGATGATTACGAATCACAGCTATGAGGGCGAGTTCAAGAAGGGTGGGGACACTGTACGCATCCCGCACTTCGTGGACACCGTGACCGACAAGGGCGTTGTGAAGGCCTACAGCGAGATTGGCCCGGCTGATCATGCCGAGTTGGACTACATTCGCATGACGGTCCAGAAGGGCTCTTCGTTCCATTTGGAGATTGACTCTCTCGATCAACTCTTCACACAGCCTGGCATTGACAAGATGACAGAGCTGATTCGGCAGCGTGGTAAGAGGGCTGCGCAGGCGCTTGACATGCTGGTTGCGGACACGATCGCCCATGCAATGAATGGCAAGGATTACAACAGCGCTGCTGCCGGCGCGGCCGAGACTGCGATGATCGATCTTCCAAGCAAGGTCGAGCTTCTGGCCCGCGGAGCCAAGGACAGTGCTTACGACATGATCCTTGAGGCGATCATGCAGCTTGACCTGATTGGCGCTCCCGAGGATCGATACCTCATCATCTCTCCGCCGCTCCGCAAGGAACTCCTCAAGGATCCCATGTTTGTGAACGCTTCCTTCTATGGCGGTCAGCCGGTGATCCCCACTGGGCACATTGGTCAGATCCTTGGCGTGCCCGTGTACGTGTCTAATCAGCTTGGTAGCGTGAAGACACCGAAGAAGCCTCTTGTTGAGGCCGCGATTGACAATCTGCGTAACGTGGACATGGTCCTTGGTGCCACGAATTGTGTAAGTGTTGTGATCCCGTACACGGAGATGGCTGCCTACAAGCCTGAGAAGAAGTTCACCGATGCCATCAAGTCCAGGACGCACTATGACGCGAAGATCATCCGCCCTGAGCAGATGATCGCGGTGAGCACTCCGGGCGCGACTCCTCCGAAGCCGTGACCCTGGCGACGGTAGAGCAGGTAGCGGCTCGGCTCGGTCGCGTCATTGACGTCCAGGAGCAGCCGCGCGTACAGGCCTTCATCGATGACGTGTCGGCCATGGTCAGGGACTACTGCGGGACTGACTTCCAGTTCCACCGGGACCAGGCCGTTCCCCTGGAGCCGACTCCGGATCTGTCCATTCATCTCCCCTACTGGGCAAGGCCTGTTGCTGGCATCAGCTCTGTCCGCTGGGATGACGGGACGGCCGTGGACGGGTGGGTCTATCGACAGGGCTCACTGTGGCGTTCCGAGGGGTGGCGCCATGCTGTGCAGCCTCTGGCGTCCGTTGTGGTGACAGCTTCCTACGGGTATCCGGCTGTACCGGGCACCGTGACGGCGGCTGTGTGCGCCGAGGTCATTCGCTGGCTCGCTGTTCAGCCGGGAGTGGAGCGTGAGCGCGTTGGTGATCTGGAGGTCACCTACGGGGCGACTGCTCCGACACAGGGCCTGTCGCCGGCGACGCGGGAGGCTCTGCGCCGGTACCGGCGGTCTGTGATCTCGCGAGACGTGTGGAGGGCTGGACATGCGCTTTGACGAGGTCCTGGAGATTCATCGTGCCCCAGTAGTGGAGGACGGCTACACGCGTCGTCGTGACTGGGCGCAGGGTCGGCGTGTGTGGTCGGGCCCGGCGAGTGTCCAGCCGTACCGGGCGTACGAGGACCGGGATCCGAGCAACGAGACTGCATCGACCATGCTCAACGCCTTCCTACCGTCCTCAGCCGAGCCGAAGTCGTCTGACCGTGTCCTCTACAACGGCACTTGGTACGACGTGCTCTCGGAGCCTGCGCGGTGGGAGGGCCTGCATGGGCGCCTCGGTCATGTCGTGGTGCGGCTATGGGGGGTGGACACGTGAGCCGTGAGCCGTACGAGATCCAGTGGGATAGCAAGGCCCTGGTGCGCCTGGAGGGAACGAGCCAGGCCGCGGAAGAGGTGGAGAAGGCGACGTTGCGTATCGCTCGTCGGTACCGTGCCCTGCTCGCTCGCTACAACCGCAAGCGCCCACGGGGCAACAAGACTGCTGCCGCGATCAACGTGCGGACTGCTGTCGTGTGGGTGGATGGCAAGCCTGTGGGTGGTGTGGTTCCGGATGCGGATGTTCCTGGCGGTGCCGCGCATGCCATGTATCTGGAGTACGGGACATCGAAGACTCCGGCGCGGCATCTGCTCCGGGAGGCCGTACAGAGGGAGCGCCGTGCGCGTTGATCCGGCTGCTGTTCTCCACTCCTACCTGACGGGCGTGCCGCAGCTGCACGACGTGATGGTGTCAGGCTCCATGGTCGGCCGGGCAAAGGGGCAGCGGTCCGTCATCGTCGAGGCCTCGGGCGGGTACCGGGAGATGCGTGAGCGCCTGGACCGCGCCGAGGTCACCCTTCACATCTACGGTCCCGCGCAGATGGCGACGTCTGATCTCGCGCATGTGGTGCGGGAGTTGCTGCTTGAGGGCCTGCCGGGGCAGCGGGCCGGCGGCGCCCTGGTCCTGGATGTCGCCGAGGTACACATGCCGTTCCCCCTGGCCGATGAGTCGTCCGGCGAGTTCCGGTATGTGCACGCGCTGTCTCTCTACCTGATCGAGGCGTCTTCCTAGCGCCTGCTCTTCCTCTTCTTCTGTACGGCCCTCGTGGGCCGCTTTTTTTGTGTCCCCTATGTGAGGAGTACGCCTATGGCGGCAACTGGCAATGACGCTAAGCAGATTCGCTTTGCACCGAATGGTGAGATGTGGGTGCATTTCGGCGCCCTTCCTGTAAGTGCCCTGCCGAAGTCTGTTGATGAAGATCTGAAGGCTTCGGGTTTCATCCCGCTTGGATATGCGAGTGAGGAGGGCACGGAAATTACGCCGAAGATCGAAACGGAGGAACTCTCCGTTTGGCAGTCTTCTGTGCCTGTGCTGCGATACGTGAAAAGTGCCGCGTTCCAGGTGAAGAGCACTTTGGTTCAGGTCAATGATGCGACCACGCGGCTTTTTTATGGTGCCGAGTGGGTCAAGACCAACACTAAGTCTGCTGCTGGCCGGGAACAGTACCGTCTCGACATCGCGTCGAACCCTGATCTTGCCGAGGTTTCGCTTGTGATTGACTGGTCTGACGATGCGGCACACTATCGGGCTGTCATTGGTCGGGCAATGGTCGGCGATCGAGGCTCGATCTCGCTCACTCGCACGAAGAGCCAGAACTACGAACTCACTCTAGATGCTCTCGATGCTGCGGGAACGCTCGGCTACATCCTGACAGATGACTCGTCAGTGGGTTCGATGCCGAAAGTGTCGCTGATGAGTGGGAGCGTGGAGGCCGGCCATGGCACGGCGCTTGAGGGTTCGGGTTTTGACAAGAGCAGTGACGTTAACGGTATTGCGGCCTAGACAACATGCCTGATTCACGCCTGCACATACGGCCTATGTCGTTCTCGGACGCGTGCGCCTACGTCAAGCAACACCATCGACACCACCGTCCACCTCAAGGCCATAAGTTTTCCCTCGGCGTAGTCAACGATGACGGATGCCTGGTTGGTGTAGCCATTGTGGGGCGTCCTGTAGCCCGTCATTTCGATGACGGGTTTACAGTCGAAGTAACCCGAGTTGCCACCGATGGCACACCCAATGCTTGCTCCGCTCTTTATGCAGCCGCATGGAGGACAGCCCGATCAGCGGGCTATCGTCGAGCGTTGACGTACACACAGGAAGGCGAAAGCGGCGCCAGCCTCCGCGGTGCAAGTTGGTGTCAGATTGCCCATAGGCGTGCACGTTCCGGATGGAATTCACGAAGCCGTCACCGTAAGGTCACTGGCACCGAGAACGTGGCTCGAACTCTCTGGGGGATCTACACCAAGGATGCATCACCATTAGCAGACCTAATTGAAGGAACGGACTCCACACGAAAGGCAGATTGTGATGGCTGATCAGGTGACTGTGACAGATGCTGGATTGACTCCCATTCCTGGCATCACGGTTTCAATCAACAATGGCAGGACCGACGGCGACGGAAAGTTCAGCGGAACGGTCACCGTAGCGGATACGGTTCCTCCCGGCACATACACCATTACTGTGACCGAGACGGCGAATGCAAGCATCAAGGCGACTGCGTCTCTCCTGGTTACGGCTAAGCCCTCCCCTAGCGTGACCGTGGCGCCTACCTCCGTGGTGCAGGGTGGCCCCGCGGTGACCATCACTGGTACCGGCTTCCACCAGTCGGCAGACGTCGTCAGCGCCGTATCCAACTGACCTATCTAACTCCCAATCCGTCACCCTGAATTGGAGTCGCTTATGAGTGATCAGACCGCCAAGCCGTCCACGGCTGCGAAGAAGGCTGAGGCCATCGACGAGCCCGTGTCGTTTGATTACAAGGATCACACCTACACAATCCCTACGGGCAAGCAGATTCCGATGGACTTCCTTGAGGCCGTCGAGGATGATCGGGGCGAAATCCAGATCATCCGTACGCTCGTCGGCATCGAGCAGTGGAAGGCCTTTAAGGCAACTGATCCTACTGTTGGCGACTTTGAAACATTCGCGGGTCTTGTCTCTACAGCTGCCGGGTTTGGTGAGACGGGAAACTGATCCGCGCCCTCACATGCGTGAGGGACTATAGCGATGCCCTTGAGGCTGATCTACTCGAACACTTCGGCGTCGATCTTCTCGACCTGTGGCGTGGTGAGCTTTCGCTTCGACGCCTGCATGTGCTGATCTCATCGCTTCTAGCGCGGCAGGGATCAGGTGCTCTGGTCGCTGCCATCGATGAGTCTGCCGTGTGGACCCACGAGGCTCACATGCTGGCGCGCATCTCCGATGCTCTAGAAGCGTCGAACTATTTGTTCATCCAGGCTAATTCGACAGGTGACACTGCGCTGGATCCTCCAGAGCCGATGTGGCGTCCTGGCGGCGTCATAGAGGAGCCGCAGAATCCTGAGATGGCCTCCGCGGCGGAACTCGCCCAATGGTTTGGGGATATGAACTCTCTTTAATTGGATAGGGGGCCCGTGATGGCTGGTGAGCGTGAGGGCATACCTGTAGCACGGGCCCGTGTACCTGTGTCGCCCTTCTTGGACAAGGCCGAGGCATCCAAGATGCAGCGACAGACAACCGAAGCTGTCTCCAACGCTGCGAACGAGGCCGGCCGAGCCTTCGAGCGTGGCCTAGTCCCGAAGGTCACCGCGGCCCTTCAAGCGATGACGGGCGAGTCCGACAAGGCCGCGCAGAGATCCGAGGCTGCCTTGAAGGCTGCTGCGACGCGTGCGGCGCAGGCCCAAGCCAAGGCTATTGACTGGGTCATTGAGAAGGAGGGCCAGGGCGCCGCCATAGCTGTGCGCATGGCCTTCAACGCGGCAGACGAAAAGCATAAGGCGCTTCTGGGCTTGTCGGCCCGCCATAAGCGCGTGCTCTCCACTATGGGGATGGAGGAGGAGCAGGCCGTCAAGGCGATGGTCCGTGCCTCTCAGATGGGGTCGGAGCGGAAGCAGGCTGTCTTCAAGGAGACTTCTCTTCGGTACAAGGCCGAGCTTCGAGAGCGTCAGTCAGCTCTCATCGCTCATCTTCGCGAGGGTCTGCGCGACTACAAGGCCGCCAAGACTCAGGAGATCGGCGCGGAGAAGGACTCAACGCTTGCCTATAAGGCGGAGCTGATGGAACGTCTGGCAGCTCTCCGTACTCAACTCTCGGAAGCTGTGGCAGCCGAAGAAGCGGTTGCTACGCGTCGTGCTGGTCTCTTGGCGACAGCTGCGACCCGGTGGAACAAGGGCTCTCAGGCCGTAGAGCATATGGGTATGCAGGCAGCAGAGGTTGGTGCGCTGCTCACTCGGAATGTAGTGGCTCCTCTCGCGCTGGCCGGCGGCGTGGCAGTGGACTTCGGCATAAAAGCGACAGACAGTTTTGATGCTGCCGCCAACAGCCTTGGCGGCCTTGGGTGTCTCGATCCTCGCGACCAAGAAGCTGTTGAACAACCTTCAGAAGTTCGCTATCAACTCCTCCTTCAGCCTGGAGGACATGAACGAATTCGCACCTCAGTATGTACGTATCCTGGCATCACATGGAATGGCTCCAGACAAGGCGGCTGCGCAGTCCGAGGCGCTGATCAAGGCTATTGCGAATAATGCCGCCAAGGGTGGCATCACTGACACTCGCAAGCTTGCCCAGGCAATGCAGCAAGTCGCCTACATCATGGATACTGACAAGCTGACGTTGCGCAACATGAAGCCCTTCGAGAACAATACAAACATCTCAGCTGAGGCTATAGCCAAGATGCTTGGCTATAAGGACTCCAACGAGACGAGTATCGTCTACGCCAACAAGCAGCATTGGGCGCGCCGCTACACGAACAAGACCGATAAGACGCATTACTCGAAGAATGCTAAGGGTAAGTGGGTCGCTGATGAGAACGGCGACTACATCAAGAACTCACTCGGTGGCTACGACAAGGATGGTGGTCACTATGAGTGGGTGAAGGACAACCGAGGTCATTACATCCAGGAGGGTTTCGAGAACGGCAAGCCCAAATATGTGATCGACAAGGGAACGCGGAGTAAGAAGCTGTCAGCCTCTGCTCAGTTCAGAGCGGACATGACAGCGTCAGAGGCTCCTTCCGGCCAGGATTTCATCAAGGGTTCTTATCAAGTCTGGCAAGAGCGTTGAAGAGGCTGCGAAGAGGGCCCAGAACGCGACCATCAAGGGTCGCCTTCAGGGTATGAAAGAGACTGCTCAGCGTGACCTAATGGGCCTTTTCGCGAAACGTGACAAGAAAGGTAACTTCGAGGTTCGCCGGGACCCTGATACCGGCATGCTGACGCACGTCAAGACGCCACTGTATGAGAACGTATTGAAGGCTCTTGACGGACTGAAGGATCTTTGGACGGAAGTCTTTCCGGGGCTGAAGGTTGCCGCGAAGGCTTTCGTAGATGGCCTCAACAAGGTCATCAGTATTTCGCTCGGGACCGTGCGCTTCATCAAGGACCATCCGGCCCTACAGAGCTTCTTGAAGACACTCATCGCGTTCACGCTGAAGGCTCTCCCTCTGCTCATCGCCTTCGGAGTCGCTGCGAAGATCCTCGGCAAGACAGGCAAGTTGATCGGTGGTGTCGGCTCCTCGGCCAAGCTATTCGGAAAGGCATTGGCTGGCGGTGCACGCCTGGCAACGCGAGTCGTCCGCGGCGGGAAGCACATAGGGACTGGCCTCTTTTCGGATGATGGGTACCTCGATGGATACCGGAAATCACGGGACCGATCGCGGGACGCAAAGAAGAATGGTTGGGCTTGGACGAACCGCATGCGCGGAGCGCGTGACGATGCTCGGGCACGGTGGGGTGGCGGCAAGGTCGAGGCCATCCGAGGCTACGGCCGCTATGCGACTCAGGTCGGATCTGGTGGTCTGATCGACTGGGATGACCGGGGCCGTCGCCGTACCGCGGCCAGCGGTACCGGGGTGAGCGGCGCCGACTGCGGGACCTCGACCGTAGTACGCCCCAGACCGCTGACAACGCTGACACTCTCCTCCAGGCCGAGCGCGATCGACGAGCCAACCAGGAGCGGTGGCGGGATGAGCGTCGTTCGACTCGCCGACGTGATCGCGACGAGTACCGGGCACGCAGAGACGCGCGTCCCTACGTGCTGGATCGAAGTGACGACGAAGGCTATCGGGAGCGTCGGCAGTACCGTCGTGCGCAGACTCGTCAGACGGCTCGGGAGCATCTGCCAGCTATTCCGCAGACTGCGCGTCAGCGTATAGAGATCCAGACCGCTGAGGCCGAGCGTGCGGTAAAGGGTCTTGACGAGAGGATTCGGGCGCTTGAGCTGGAGATCAAGCGAGTCAACGACGTCCGACTCTCACATATCCAAGGCGAGTTCGATGGTTCGGAGCCATCCATCTCGCATGTGGCGGTGCGTGCTCGTGAGGCGATCGAGCACATCAGGACTCTCGGCCTTGACCGTTTGAACACGACAGACCTTGGTCAGGTACGGGGCCAGCTCGCCGGCGCAGAGGGCGTCTCCGTGGCTGCGTCTGCGACCAAGGCCGAGGGAGCGGTGTCCCGCATCAAGAGTGCTGGGCTTGAACCGCTCAACGGCGCGTCCCTGGGGAATGTGCGCAATGAGCTGAGCGGTGAGGCCAACTCTGTTGCCTCGTCCGCTGGTTCAGCTGAACGCAAGGTCACTTCCGTCCATACAGAGATTACTCAACTCAATGAGGCTTCTCTGTCGGGGCTTAAGGCGACACTCGATGGCCCTGAAGGGTCGCTCAAGGAGTCTGTTCAGAACGTCAAGGGATCGGTCACTCGACTGGGCAACGCGATCCGTGATCTCAAAGACATCAGCTTTTACACGATCCTCGGAAAGTTTGATGACCTCAAGTCCTCGGTCATGGACACCAAGGATCGTGTCGGCCTTCCATCGGGCAAGACCGGGCTCAACTACGCGCTGCGTAAGCTCAACAGCGTTGACTACTCGGGGAAGGGTGGCGCTGAAAGCAAGCTCAATGATCTCAAGGCGAAGGTCGATGAGGTCACGGCTGCGGCTCTGCTGCTCAAGGGCGCGTTGCGTGACATCAACGGCGAAACTGATGGGGGGCGAGAAGGGCAGCGGTGGTGGGAATCGTGGTGGCGGTGGCAAGGGTGGCGGTGGTGGAAAGCGTCGCTCGTCCTTCGCCCCAACTCCACGTGGATTCCGTGCAACTGGGATTCATGCATCCTTCGGTGGCGGTTCTATCGGCCCCTCTGCTGCGAGTGGTGCCGGCGGCGGTGCCTCTCGGGGGTTCGCAGCTCGTTCCTTGATGGCAAGTCCTCGTCCTGCGGTTGCACGTAGTGGCGGCGGAGGCGGTCTCTCCAGGCTCTTCGGTCTCGATGAGTTGCGTGAGCTCTTCAATCTGACGTCGCTGACGCGTGTTGGCGCGTCTGCTATCGGTATGGATGCTGCGAGTGCCCGTCTTGGCGGCATGGGTAGCAGCCTCCGCGGTTGGGTTGGCGGCAAGGTCCGGTGGGCTGGAGGCCAGTTCTCGGATCTGCCTGACAGGGCTGCTAGTTGGATGTCTTCCAAAATGCCACGCATTCTGATGAGTCAGCCGGAAGGGGCGCCTTGGGCTCAGCTTGCAGGCATGGGAATGAGCATTTCCGGGCCAGTCGTCAGTCAGGCCTTTATGGACGACTTCTATCATGGTCACGGTAACGCAGTTGGGCGCGCTAAGCGCATGGCGGGAAGCATCTTCAGCTTGGATACGCTTGAGGAGCTCTTCTCGAATGTGATTGAGCTAGCAAAGAGCCTCTATGAGGGTGCGGAAGACGTCCTCAAGTTGGCCGTTCGATTCGCTACGGATCCGAAGGGCGTTCTCTCTGACCTCAAGGACTTCGCAGAGGAGATGTTCACGGGGGTCATCAATCAGGTCGTGGAGTCGTTCAAGGGCCTGATGTCCATCCTGGACAACCCCTCTGGATACGCTCAAGAGGTCTGGGCCGATATGATCGAGGGGCTGAAGGAAGCCCTTCCGAACTTGGATGGGCTCTTTGATTTTTCAAAGGGCTATGCCCGTGGCGGAGTTGTCGCCGGTTACGCACCTGGGCGTGACAGCGTTCCGTCTCTTCTGTCTCCTGGTGAGTCGGTACTGAGGCCTGAGCTGACCAAGCTTCTTGGCACGGATCAGGTGGACGGGCTGAATTCCGCTGCTCGTGGCGGTAATTTCAAGAAGCTTGCTGAGCTGATTGAGGAGATGTGGCAGACGCTGATTCAGCCTAGTTTCGTCAGCATGTCGCAGGAGGTGAAGACGGACCTCACTCCGACTACGGAAAGATTCCGTTTGGTGAGTGAGGAGTCCTGGAGGAGCATCGGCCGTACCGTGCAGACCGCATGGAACGTTGACGCTTCTCCGGCGATGGCGTCGTGGGCCATGCGGCTCCGTGGCGACATGACCAGCGCTGAACGCGAGTTCCTTGGCACTCATCAGAGTGTCTGGTCGCAGGCTGCTCAGCTGGTAGACCGTTCCAAGGGCTCGTCACTCGCCTCGTTCTCGTCGCTCAGCGGGGGCCTTCGAGGCCTTGAAGGGCAGTTCCGGTCTTCTGCTGGAGACATCAAGGACACGTGGCGAAGCGCGATGTCCTATGTGGACAGCTCTACCAGGAGCACGATTGACGGTCCGTACAACCGCGGTGCCGTGTCGATGGCGAGTGCGATGGCAGGCCTGGCAGGTGCCAAGGCGCCCCTGTCCCCGTTGCGCTTCGCTGCGGGTGGTGTGGTGCCTGGCTTTGCTCCTGGCCGTGACGTCGTACCAGCCATCCTCTCTCCTGGTGAAGGTGTGCTGAGGCCGGAGGTCGTTCGCGCCCTGGGCGTGGACACCGTCCATGCGTGGAACCGCTCAGCTCGTCTCAGCGGTAACGCCTTCGCGGCCGGCGGCATCGTCCAGCCCCTCACATCGTGGGGTCAGAGCGGCGGGTGACTGGGTCACTGCCCACAAGGTGCGGATCCGTACCAGGGGGTATGCCGATGCCATTGAGCATGGGTGGGCGGGACAGCATCCACGGCATGACGGGGCGCTTGAAGGACGCTTTCGGTGTCATGGGCAGTATCCAGGCTGGAGCCTTCGACTCCTTCAAGGGAAGTGTTTCTTGCGTGGGGCAAGTATCTGGATGACCACGTGGGTGGTGGCTTCTGCTGCGGTGAAGTCTGCACAGAGGGAAAATCGGGTACACCGAGACCGGTCCCGACATGGTCAAGTACAACGAGTTCAATGGAGAGCAGTGGTGTGCGGATTTCATCTCGTGGGTGATCGATAAGGCGGTCGCCAATACCTCGTACTGGAACAGTCCCGAAGGGTACGCCTGCCAACAGATGGCCTAGCGTTTGCGACTTGGAACTCTGAAGCCTCCGGATCGCTGATCAGTGCTTCGCAGGCTCGCGTCGGGTGACATCGTGACCTACACGAAGTGGCGGGCATATTGGCATCGTTGAGTCTGTAGCTGACGGCGTCCTGCATACCATTGAGGGCAATGTTGGGCCGACTGTTCGTCGCTTGACTCGCTCCCTTGGGGACCCTGATCACGTGTTCCGCCCTCGTGGTGGCATCAGCGATGGGCCAGCCTTTTCGGGGTGGCCTGGCGCGTATGCGACTGGGGTTGAGATCCCGGACTCGGGTGGTCTGGATGGTGGAACGCCTTCCCAGAACAAGACGGCTGCCAAGCAGATGTTGAGTGCTATGGGCTGGGGCAACCAGTTCGGTGCGCTGGACAACATTTGGACCAACGAGTCTGGATGGAACCAGTTTGCTAAGAACCCTTCCTCAGGCGCTTACGGCATTCCCTCAGTCGCTGCCTGCCGACAAGATGGCGTCCGCCGGCCCCGACTGGCTAACCAACTGCGGTAACTCAGATGCGTTGGGGGTCTCGGGTACATCAGGGAGCGCTACCGCACACCTGAGCAGGCTTGGGACTTCTGGCAGCGGAACCACTGGTACGCCAAGGGGACCAGGAGCGCGCATCACCGGGCCTTGCCTCGTGGGTGAGGAGGGTCCTGAGCTGGTGGTGATGAAGGGTGGCGAACGGGTTCACACGGCCTCGGAGACAGCGGGGATACTCGGTCGCCGACCCGTGACCGTGAACGTGTACGCGGCTCCGGACGTGCCGACCGAGGGACACCATCCTTCGCGCTCTGGAGCGCGGCGCACATCATGCACGGCCTGTAGAGGCACAGATAGAAGCGGGTGGGAGAGGGCTCATGCTCTCCTGCCCGCTTCAAGATTGGGAGGTGCCTGGGCGAATACCGAATCATCGTCCGTGATCGCACAGCTAGCCCCGATCGGACAGTAGACGACTACATCGAGCTAACGCAGTCCTCCAACACTGCGATGTCGGGCAGTGGACTCTGAAGATCAATGCAGATCGCCCCAACGCCAAGCTGTTCCAGCCTGGTTGTGGCACTCGTCGTGTATCGAGAGGGGGTGACACGGCCTATCTCTCTGGCCCTGTACAGGAATCCAGAAGTACTGGACTGTAGACACTGACTCGGCGCCTTCTGGAGATCACATTAACCCACTATCTCCGTATTAGAAAACCCTAGGGAACACGTTCTACCACCGCTGGCACCCCTCTGTCGCGCGAAACAACCGCAGACACCGGGCCAGCCTCCCTCCCCCCCCGCCATCCCCACCACCCCCGCCCCGCACGCTCCCCTTCTTTGTCGAGTTAACTGGTCATTACAGCTATGCCGAGCCCCCTACTCCCTGCCCCAGGCACCACACCCGTCGTCCATCCTCCCCCTTCATAACCACATCGATGGGCCCTCCCCCCCCCGACTCCCCAATGGCAGCACAGCACACTGACGCACCAGGCCGTCAACCACCCATCGCACCACAAAGCCCGCTGCCTGGACTCCACATCCACCGCCGATGGACCGGCCCCCGGGCACCACGGGCACGCACTCCCCCCCGTCCTGGGTGACCAAGAAAGACCCTACCACCACGAAAAACCCCGCCGCAGATCCCATCTCGTCCCCCCCCACACCCCCCCCCCTACCCCCTCTCCCCCCCCCCCATCCAACCCCAAGTCCCCCCTTCTTGGCAAGAGACCCCCTTGAATCAGAACTCCCCCCCTTCTTTTCCCTTCTACAGCGCACCTGAACACCCCTCACCTTCCTCCTGCCCCTTTCTCTTCACCACGCCCGCCCCCTACGGCAGACAGCCCCTCTACGCACGACTTCGACACCCGCCAACCCCTACAACGACAAAGAAACAGCCAGCCCCTTCGGGACGCCCCACCCCCCCCCCTAAAGGCCGCCCCCACCTTCCCACCCCAGGTCCTCGCTTCGCGCTGAATTACACGCATAACGGACCCTCCCCCCCCTACCCCCCTCTCCCCACCCTCCACCCCCCACCTCGGTTGCTCCCCTCCGCCCCCCTCCCCACGCCCTCTACCCCCCGCCTCCATCCTTTATTTACTCCCCCCCCCCCCCCTCTCCCCCCTTCCCTCCCCCTCCCCCCCCCCCCCCTCCCCCCCCCCGCGGCCAACCGGCATCCGGACCGTATATTTGCACCCACGGCCAACGCCCCCCCCCACGCGCCTCTCCCTACCCCCCCCCCCCGAGCCCCACCCTGGACGCCCAAACCAAGCCTGTGGCTCCCCCTCCCGAAACCCTCCCGACCCCGGCCCGCCACCTCCCCCCAATGACCCCGGCCCCCCAACTGTACGGTCTCTTCCCCCGCACCCCCCCAGCCCCGCACCCCTCCCCCCCCCCCACATCCACATCTCCCCAAACCTCGACCTACCCCTCATTCCCCCCCTCCCCCCCCCCCCGTCCACCCTCTTCCGCGGCCTCCCCGCAAACTCTCAACTGCCGACACGGCGCACTCAGCACCCAGCGCACGTTTACCGACCACACGTACTACGCGACACACGTTGCGCTGCCATACCAAGGCAACCCTCGCCGCCCACCACACGAGTCAAGGACGACACCCTCCTCCCAATCGACCGGCCAACCGCGCCTCACACGTACACCCCGGACACGGCCACCCTCACCCAGAGTCTACGGGATGCCAAGGGCGGCACCCCACCGCCCTCCCCTCCCGTGCAGCGTCAACGCTTTCCAGCCAGGGACCAGGGCCTTCGCAGTCGGCCCCACACCCCGTTCTAGAGACAGAATCCGCACGTCCAGAGACCGCCCCGCCCCGCCCCCTCCCCCCCCCCCCCCCCCCCGGCACCAACTCAACCGCAAACCCGCTCGCGCCCCACCCTACACGACCCAGGCTAACCTTTCCGACGAATCGTCGCCGTATGCTACCCGGCAGGGCGCTGACCCCCCAACCCTGCGGCGCCACCGACAGCCCCCGGCTCCTTCCCCCCCCCCCCCCGCTCCCACCTTCTATGGGCGGCCGGGACCATCGGGCGCGCGTTCCGGGACCGCCTTTACGCTTATTGCTCCCCGCCTTTCCCCGCCGCCGCTTCCTCTACCCGCCCCCACCCCAACCCCCCCCCGTCCCCCCCGCCCCCCACCCCCCCCTGTAGTCACCCTCCGCTATAGGTCGGACCCCGCCCCGGACCCTGGACCGCTCCTGTGTACCCCTCCCCTCGCCCCGCTGCCATCGACGACACGAACCCCGGCCCCACCCCCGGCCCCCTAGCTCCCCTCGCACCCCCGGTGAGGCCCCCAAATCCAACGCCCCACCACGCCCCCCCTCCCCCCTCCCCGGACCCCCCCTCCCGCAGACACCGGCGCCGTTATCTGCCTTAAGGACCTCAGTCCCGGCCTCCCTCTCCTCTCCCGTCTTCCTCCTCCCTCCCCCGCCCGGGCACCCGCGCCGGTTCCTTTTACTGGTCCGACGCGCCGTTCCCCAGCCCCCCACCCTTCCCCCCCCTCCCCCGGCCCTCCCTCCTCCGCCCCTTCCCCCGTCCCCCTCCGGCTGCCGACCCTTCCCCCCGGGCCCTCCCCCCCCCCCCCACCCGCCCCCCTCAACGGCAGGTTCCGGGCCCCCGCCGACTAACCCACCCCGCCGCACCGGACAGTTCCCAATCGCTGTGCGCCCCCCCCCCCCCCCGTGACACCGCGCCCGTCCTCTGGCCAGTTTCCTCTCCCCCCTCGCCTACTCCCCCGTCCGCGCCCCCACCGCCTCCCCGTTCCCCCCCCCCCTCCTTCTGCCCTTCCCGGGCCGACGTGGTTCCCCCGCGGCCTTCTACCCCGCCCCTCCCCGCACCCCACCCCTACGTCCCCTATTTCCTGTGTGGTACCACCCCCCCTCGCCCGGCGGGCCCCCCCCCCCCTATCGCTCCCCCCTCTTCTCCGCCCCTGCCACGCCCGCCCTTCCCTCCCCCCTCGCCCCGGTCACCTCGCCGCCCCTCCTCCCACCCGCCCCCCTCCCCTTCGTTCTTTCCTCCCACTCCTCCGGCGCCCTCTTCACGTACGGGAGCCAGACGACAACCTGTCGGTGGCCTCTCGCGTTGTCTTCCCTGACCCGGCGCACTCCGCGGACCAGCAGACTAGGGAGAACGAGGCTGCGTCGGATCGTGATGCATCGTGGGCCCTTGAGTACCTGATCTCGCAGAACGCTGGCAGTGCAGCGCTCCCCGATCGACGACCGTTCGGCTACTCGACTCCTGACGGCTCTAAGCGGCCTTACGACAAGTGGGGTTCGAGAACAGCCTACTCGCATCGGTTTGACAACTTGCGGATGCTGTGCGGCCCTTGGCTGATGCAGGTGGACTTGGATGGCGAAACGTCTACGATCCTGAGTCCCGCAGTATCAAGCTTGAGGTGTGGCGTGTTGAGGATCGCACTGCAACAGTGCGCTTCTCTCCCGAGCTCGGGAACCTGAAGGAGTACGTCTACAGCATGACAGCCCCCAAGGCCACGAGGGCCATCGTGGGCTGGCGCAAGGTGAGGCCGCGAACGCTACATCAAGTACCCTACGTAGACAAGGACGCTGAACGCTATTGGGGATTGGCGGCCGAGACATTCGTCGATGCGCGAGACATACCACGTGAAGCGCTCCAAGGACGGGAACCTCCCATGCTGTCCAAGGAAGTGACTCGGGTACCACGGCCCAACTGCCTTGGCACTATGGATCAGCGAGGCCGTGAAGCTCTCAATCAGAACAAGGCCGACGGGAACTTGCAGTTGTATCCGTCTCGACACGCCCTCGTGCACCTTCGGCGTGCACTGGTGGATTGGAGACAAGGTCTCCTGCTACGTCGATGGCAGCGTGCATCAGGACCTCGTGCGACAGGTGAAAATCTCGACAGTGCCGAGGGCTCCACATCACGCCCAAGTATTGGCCAACAGGGCACGAGCGACCCCCGAACGTTTTCGGGGAGATCAAGGCTCTGTGGCGGAAGGTCAACCAGCTCAGCACAAGGATGTGATGCCGCATGCCGATCCCTGCGGATTACGACTACTCTCCTGACGGCG
>NZ_BAAAXZ010000040.1:0-46186 GCF_039535865.1 Streptomyces thioluteus | reverse complement strand
CCGAGCTCGACCTCAACGCGTCGAAGATCCGCCGCGCTTCCATGGGCCGCGACAAGCGCCGCGTACGGAACATGATCGCGGCCACCGGACAACAGGCGTACGAGGCGGCCTTCGCCACGGAGCAGCCCCGTGGCGGCCCGGCCGTCATGGTCCTGGAGGGACTGACCGGACGGCTGCGCCCGCTCCGCCCGGAGTCCGACTTCACCGACCCGGCCGACGGGACGGGACCACGGACGGCGAAGCCGTTGCACGACGCGGCGTTCGTCGTCGTCGACCTGGCGAGCGACCAGGCCGCCCAGCGCGACCAGTGCCCGGCCTGCCGCACCGGCAACGCCATCCGCTACCTGGGGACGGGCCTCGCCGCGCTCGCCGCGGCCGCCATCACCCAGCTCTTCACCGGCGGCGAGCTCGACAAGAGCCTCAAGGAGAACAAGACCCTCCTCTTCAACGACTCGGTCCAGGACGCCGCCCACCGCGCCGGATACGTCGCCAGCCGCGCGTACACCTTCTCCTTCCGCTCCCTCCTCGCCAGCCGCATCGACGAGGAACAGCCGGTCGCCCTCAGCGACCTGGTGGCCGACATCATCGAGGACGTCGTCGACAGCAAGGCGGTACGGGCCGCCGTGATCCCGCCCGATCTGCATGTCCTCCGGGGTGTCGAAACGCTCCTCACCGGCCGCGGCCGGGGCTCCAGGGCCACCTGGGAACTCATCGCCCAGCGCCTGGCGTTCGCCGCGGTCATGGAGTTCGGGCTGAGATCCCGGCGGGGCCGCACCCTGGAGCTGACCCGTACGGTCGCCGCCGATGTCCCGCTGAAGGACCCGGACGCGGTCGCCGGCCTCGTCCGCGAGCTGCTGCACACCACCCCCGGTGACATCGCCCTGCCCGACGGCTCCGCGCCCGGCCCCGACCGGTTCATCGGCTACGTGCGCGGTCTTCTGGAGCGGCTGCGCACCCAGGGTGCGATCCGGCACGTCTGGCTCGACAGCTGGATCGACCAGGCCGGCGTGGGCCGTACGGCGATCTGGCGCGACCGCGCACCCGGCATGCCGGCCTTCCCCCGCGGACTCTCCGCCCCCGCGTTCCTCCTCGGCGGCCCCAAACGCGGCAGCGAGGACTTCGACGTGGCGACCGGGCGGCTCGGCAGATACCAGGACTGGACACGGCGCGCGCTCGGTCTGCGGTCCGCCGAGGCCGCCAACGCCTTCCTGACACGGCTGCTGCCGGCCCTCGCCGGGGCGGGGGTGCTGTCCGTCCGCACCGCCAGGGACGGATCCACCCGGGTGTACGGACTGCAACCCGGCCACATCGAGCTGCGCAAGCTCGCCGACGACACCGTGGCCGACGCGTCGGCATACTGCCCCGTCTGCTCCTGGGAACGGACCGTCCACCCCGACCTGGCCGACCAGTGGCACGGCCGCACCTGCCCCCGGTATCGCTGCGGCGGCGAACTCCGCACCGGCCGCGCCGTCGAACGCGGGCTGCGGCAGCGCGACTTCACCGACGACTTCTACCGGCGGATGTACCGCGAGGCGGGCGTCTACACCATCAACACCGCCGAACACACCGGCACACTCGACCGCGGACGACGGGAGGTGGTGGAGAAGGCGTTCCGGGACGGGACCGACGTCCACTACGCCAATCCGCAGGTCCTCTCCTGCACCCCCACGCTCGAACTCGGCATCGACATCGGCGACCTGTCCGCCGTCGTGCTCGGCTCGCTGCCCAAGGGGCCCGCCAACTACGCCCAACGGGTGGGCCGCGCGGGCCGCCGTACCGGCAACGCCTATCTGCTCACCATGGTCGACCGCGGCCCCCGCGACCGCTACTACCTCGACGACCCCCGGCTGATGATCGCCGGGGACGTCCGGCCGCCGGGCTGCTTCCTGTCGGCGGTGGAGATCCTGCGCCGCCAGTACCTCGCCCATCTCCTCGATCAGGCCGGGGCCGGGCGGCTGTTCCCGCCGGACGACCCGCACACGCCGGTCCCGCCACTGCCCCGCCTCGCCACCCGCCTTGTTCGTGTCGACGCCCTGGCTCGCCGACTTCACCGAGGCCGCGACCACCGGCGGCGCGCTCCTGGTGGAGCGGTTCCTCGGTCTCTTCCCGCCGTACGACGAGCGGCGCGGCACCGGCGTGAGCCCGCAGGCCGCCGACGAACTGCGCGCGTACGCCACCGACGGCCTCCAGGAGAAGCTGGACACGGCCCGTAGGAACTGGGAGGACAACCGGGACGAGCTGCGGCGGCGGGTCGAGGCCATCGACGAGGCGGACCGCGGGCTGCCGGCCGGCGAACCCGAGCAGGAGCGTCGGCGGCGTGAACTGCGCGCCGAACGGCGGGCCGTGAACCACCGCTCCGCCGAGCTCAGCAGGCAGACCGCCCACACCGCGCTCGTGGAACTCGGACTGCTGCCCAACTACAGCCTGATCGACTCCCTGACCTGGCTCGATGCCACGCTGACCTGGAAGGAGGAGACCGAGGACGGCATCGAGTACAAGAACAGGACGCTGACGTACGGTCGTTCCGCCCTCCTGGCGCTGACGGACCTCGCTCCCGGGAACCACTTCTACGTCCAGGGCTACAAGCACCGGATCACCGGTCTCGACATCGGCAGCCCCCGGCGCCCGTCCTGGCTGTGGTGGCGCGTCTGCCCCGACTGCGGCCACGTCCGCACCCACCGGGCCGAGAACGACCCCTCGGCCTGCCCGCGCTGCCGCTCCACCGCGATCGGCGATGCCGGCTGCCTGCATCGCGTGCTGGTGCCGCAGCGCGTCCACTCCCGGGACCGGCGGGACGACATCCGCGTGCGGGACGACACCGACGACCGGGAGCGCCGGCACTACACCGTCATACCGGCCGTGGACATCGCCCAGGGCGCCATCGAGAAGGGGGATGCCTGGCGGCACCGGAAGGCCACCTTCGGCTGGGAGTTCACCCGGCGGGCCGTCGTCCGGCACCTCAACGCGGGCGCCGCGCGGGTCGAGTCGGCCACCGACGACGCCTTCGCGGGACGCCGGGTGCGGCTCAATCCGTTCTGGGTGTGCCGGAGCTGCGGATTCGCCGACCCGGACGGCGGGCCGGCCGGAGACCACCACGGCGACGAGACGGTCAACCCGGCCAAGTACCACCGGCCCTGGTGCCCCGCACTGCGGGAGACGGACGCCGGAGACCGCCCCGCGGACGCCGGCGTGCGGCTGCTGCTCGCCCACGAACTGCGCACCGAGGCGCTGCGCATTCTCATCCCCGCCGTCACCGCCCACACCCAGGAGCGTCTGGTTTCCTTCAAGGCGCTGCTGCTCGCGGGCATCGCCCACAGCTACGGAGGCGACCCCGACCACCTCTCGGTGGTCACCGCGTCGATGCCCGATCCCGGCAACGGGGACCGCGACGTCCGCCGCAACTTCCTCGTGCTGTACGACACCCTGCCGGGCGGCACCGGGTATCTGCACCGCCTCGCGGGCCCCGAAGGTCTGCGCGAGGTCCTGGCCCGGGCTCGGCAGGTCATCGAGAGCTGCGCGTGCCTCGCCGAAGGACGGCCGGCCTGCCACCGCTGTCTGCTGCGGCATGTCGCCGACAGCGAGTACCCGCACGTCTCGCGGCAGCACGCCCTCGACATGCTCGGTGAGCTCTTCGGCCGGGACGGAAGCGGCTGGCACACCGAACCCGTGGACACCACCGAGGACATCACCCTCGTCCCCCAGGTGGAGAGCGAGCTGGAGGCCCTCTTCCGGCGGGGTCTGCTGGCCTGGGCCGAGCGGACCGACGAGGTCAGCGTACGGACGGCCCTCACACCGGACGGCGAGCACGACGTCACCCTGCGGTTCAGGGCCCCGGACGGCACCGTCACCGGCTGGCGGATGGAGACCCAGACCGATCTCGGCTTCACCCGGCCCGATGTGGTGTTCCGCAGTACCGAGGACGACCGGCGCGTCGCGGTCTACCTTGACGGCTATCGCTACCACGCGCACCGCGACTGCAACCGGATCGCGGGCGACGCCGACAAGCGGACCCGGCTCCGCTCCGGACACGGCTGGATGGTCTTCCAGCTGACCTGGGACGACGTCCAGACCTGGGCGGGAGAGCGGAGTTCCCCCGACGACCCGGTGTGGGTGCCGTACCGGAACGCCGCCCAGCGGGTGGCCCAGGACGTGCACCGCCGGCGTCACGGCGGTGACCCCCGCGACCTCCCCCGCTGGGTGTGGACCAATCCGGTCGAGACCCTCATCGGCTATCTCACCCACCCCGATCCCGAGCTGTGGCGCCTGCGCGCCCAGAGCGCGCTGGCGGGATTCGCCGCGGTGCAGGGGACCGGCAGGGCACTGGCCGACGGCCCGGAGATCGGACGGCGGATCGGCGAAGCGCTCCGGGGCGGGCATCTCTCCGGCGGCCAGGGTGCGGTGCAGGTCATGGCGGCCAAGGACGCCGCAGGCTGTCCCCTCACCCTCGTCCTCGATCTGCGCGGGGGACAGAGCGGAGCCGTCTGGTCCGCGCTCACCGTGCTCGATGATTCACCGGAGGCCCTCGCCGGCCCGGAGGAAGCGCACCGCAGACGGTGGCGGGCCTGGCTGTACTGGACCAACCTGCTCCAGTTCCTCAACGAGGGCGAAGGCGACGGCGTGCAACTGGCGGCGAGCCGGCTGCCCGGCTTCGACCCGCTGGAACTGAACGTGTCCGGCGGCGCCGGCTGGCTCACCTCGCGGCGGCAGCGGTACGTACCGGACGCCGGGGAAGAGACGGGGCCGGACGCCGGCACCGCCACGGCGGTGCGGGACCCGGGCTGGGACACCGACGTCCTCCCGTACCTGGTGGACGAGCCGGGCCTGCGTGAACTCGCCGGGAAACTGGCCTCGATGGGGGTGCCCGCTCCGGAAGCGGGCTACGAGCTGGGCGACGCCGCGTGGCCCGCCGAACTGGCCTGGCCCACGCACCGCACCGGCGTGGTCCTCGCCCACCGGCCAGGTGCCGACGGCACCCCGGACAGCGACGCGCAGGACCGCGACGCGGCGTTCGCCAAGGCCGGCTGGCGGGTCCGTACCGCAGCCGAGTGGGACGCCCGGGACCTCGCCGAAGGACTCGCCGGTCCGCCCCGCGACCGGCCGTCCGCCCCCGGTCCCGCCCGGCACGAACCTCAGGAGAACGACGACGAGGAGCACGACCGATGACCGCAACCGGGACGCCCACCGCGGGCGCGACGCTGCGTCTGCTGGACAAGGCCGACAAGGAGATCGTCAAGCTGGACCGGGCCGTTGTGGGGGCGGTCTACAAATTCCAGCACGACTTCCGGAGGAACCCCGAGTCGGGCGGCTTCCACCTCAAACAGCTCGAAGGCCATGACCGGTTGTGGTCCGCGCGGGTCAACCGGGAGTACCGGGCGCTGCTGCTCCGACTCGGCGGCGACGACTGGCTGCTCGTCGGCGTGAAGCACCGCAAGCACGTCTACGAGCACCTGGACCGGCTCGCCTATGGCATCAACCAGGTCACGGGCGCCATCGACTATGTGGACCTCCAGGTGGTCGAGGAGGACGTCCTCCGCCGAGGCGCCCCGGCGCCGGCCGCCCCGCAACCCCCTGCGGAGCAGCCGCTGTTCGGAGAGTACAGCGCGGAACAGCTCGCCGGCCTGGGCGTGGCCGAGCCGCTCATCCCGGTCGCCCTGAAGCTGACCACGGACGACGAGCTCCTCGGACTCGCCGAATACGCCCCCCGGCACACCGCGGAAGTGCTGCTGAGGCTGCGCGACGGTGTTCCCTACGAGCAGGTCCGGGAGGAGGTCACCGAGCCGGTCGCGGTGGGGCCGGAGGAGAGGATCGACGCCGACGACTGGCAGACGGCCGTCGACCGCTCGCAGGCCGTGGTCATCACCGACGACGAGTCACTGCAAAGCATCCTGGAAGAGCGTGACTTCGGCCGCTGGAAGGTCTTTCTCCACCCCACTCAGGAGAAACTGGTGCGTCGCGCCTACTCCGGACCCGCCCGGGTCGGCGGCGGCCCCGGCACCGGAAAGACGATCGTCGCGCTGCACCGCGTCCGGCACTTGGTGGACCAGCTGCCCCCGGGCCACACCAAGCCGGTCCTGTTCACCACGTTCAACAAGAACCTCGCCGCCGACCTGCGGGCCCGGCTGCTGTCGCTCGGTGGGCCCGAGACAGTGGCCCGGGTGGACATCGTGCACGTCGACCAGTTGGCGACGCGCGTGGTCACGGAGGCGGATCCGGGCAACACCAAGCGCCGGATCGACGACACACAAGCCTTGCGCGAGTGGCGGCAGATGCTGGTGGAGACGGGGGAGAGCCGCTGGGACGCGGAGTTTCTCGGCGACGAGTGGAACCAGGTGATCCTCGGCCAGGCCGTGGCGTCGCGCGCCGACTACTTCCGGGCCCGCAGGGCCGGCCGCGGGCGCAGCGTGTCCAGGGCCGAACGGGCCGAGATCTGGCAGCTCGCCGAGCGGTTCACCCAGCGTCTCGACGTGAAGGGGCTGGAGACCCACCGCCAGATCGCGGAACGGGCGGCCCAACTGGAGACGGCCCGGAAGGCCAAGATCGACGCGCGGGCCCGGCAGCGGGACGAGCGCGGCGGTCTGGCCAACATCCACGTCGAGTCCGGCTCCGGGGCGTGGCTGCGCTACCGCTACCGGCACATCGTCGTCGACGAGGCCCAGGACCTCAGCGCCGCCCACTGGAAGATGCTGCGGGCCATGGTCCCGGCGCGGCCGGACGACCTCTTCCTGGTCGGCGACACCCACCAGCGGATCTACGACAACCAGGTCACCCTCGGCAGCCTGGGGGTCAACATCCGGGGCCGCTCCGCCAAGCTGACCCTCAGCTACCGCACGACCCGGGAGATCCTGGGATCCGCGATCGGTCTGCTGGAAGGGACCGAGTACGACGACCTCGACGGCGGCACCGAGGGTCTCGCCGGATACCGTTCCGTGCTGCACGGCCTGCGTCCGTCCCTGCGGGGCGCCGCGAACTGGGATGAAGAGCTGGATTTCGTGGTCGAGCAGCTCCAGGCCTGGCACGACATTCCCCGGGAGGCCATGGCGGTCTGCGTCCCGACCAATGACATGGTGGCGCAGGTGGCCCAGCGGCTCGCCCGGCGCGGCATCCCGCACACGCAGATCACACCGGACGGCCCGCGGCACAACGAAGGGGTGCACATCGGGACGATGTACCGCTTCAAGGGCCTCGAATACCGCCGCCTGATCATCGCGGGCGTCGCCGAGGGCCTGGTCCCCCGGTCCTCCGTCGACGCCTGGGAGAAGACCGACCGCTCCCGCCACAAGCGCGAACTCCAGCGGGCCCGCTCGCTCCTGTTCGTCGCCGCGACCCGGGCCCGCGACGCCCTGGTGATCACCTGGAACGGGGAACCGAGCCGCTTCCTGCGTCCTCTGGGGACCGGCCGAGCCGCCGGGTGAACCGCTCGATGAGAGTTGCGGGATCCTGGCTTGTCCTGTCAAGGCCGGTCATGCCCTTTCCACCAGGGCCGGTCAAGGCAGGTGTGCGTCGGACAGAATGGCAGAGAGATGAACGCGACGCCTGAGACTCCGGCCCTCACCGGATACGCCCCCTTTGCGCACCTTACTGCGCCCAACACCGCCCTGTACCGGCGAACGATGCGGACGTTCCTGGCCGCCAAGGAACGCTTCGCGGTGCACCTGCGGCCCGAGGACGTGCAGGCCGCCCTGCCGGCCGGTGAGCGTCCGGCCGACCTCGGGACCGTGGCCAAGGCGCTCGACAGCCTTGTCGAGTGGGGAAATCTGCGCGCCGATCCGGACACCGCACGGGTCACCGCCGTCGAGGACTTCTACCGCAAGCGGTTCGTCTATCAGCTCACCCAGGCGGGGGAGGCGGCGGAGCAGGCGCTGTCGGCGTACGACGAGGCGCTCGGCCGGCGCGGGGCACTGCAGGCGGTCGCCCTGCACGACATCGTCACCCAGCTGCGTGCCCTGCTCGTCCTGGGCGCGGAGGAGGACCTTGACCCGGCCAAGACCCATCTCGCGCTCTCCGCGTTGACCAGCCGGTTCGCCGCCCTGGCGGAGAACGCCCGGGCCTTCATGGGCTCCCTGCAGCGCACCATCGATCTGCACGACGTCGAAGAGGCGGTCTTCCTCGCCTACAAGGACCGGCTCATCCAGTATCTGGAGCGGTTCATCCAGGACTTGATCACTCTCGGCGGACGCATCGCCCAGCTGATCCTGGAACTGGAGGACGGCGGCATGATCGTGCCGCTGCTGCGGACCGCCGCCGTCCGCGAGGCCACCGACGCCGCTCCGGAGGACGCGGAGCACGCCGTGCAGGAGGCGTCCGCGCGGTGGACGGAGCGCTGGGAAGGGCTGGCCGCCTGGTTCATCACCAGGGACGGATGCGAGTCGCAGGCGCGGCTGCTGCGCGGGCGGGCACTCGGGGCCATTCCCCAGCTCCTCGCCGTCGTACGTTCGTTGAACGAACGGAGAGCCGGACGCTCCGACCGCTCGGCCGACTTCCGTGCGCTCGCCCGGTGGTTCGCCGAGGCACCCGACGACGACGCCCGGCACCGCCTCTGGCGCACTGCCTTCGGCCTCTCCCCGGCCCGCCATCTCACCGTCGACGCCGAAACCCTCGCCGCCCGCGCGGCCCGGCCGGTGCCGGCCGCGACCCCGTGGGCCGAGGCCGAATCGCTGCGCATCAGCCCGCAGTTGCGGCGCACCGGCAGCTATGAGCGACGCGGCAAGCCCCGCAAGGTCGAGGACCGTTCCGCCGCGCGCCGCCATCTCGCCGAGATCGCGGCCAAGCAGGCGGCCGAGACCGCCGCCGCACGGACGCGGCTCGCCACCGGCGGCACCACCCGCCTCGCCGCGCTCGGCGAACTCGACCCGCTGGCGTTCGGCCTCTTCCTCCAGCTTCTCGGTGACGCCCTCGCCACCTGGCGGCCCGGACTGACCCATACCTCCGCCACCAGCAACGACGGCTCCATGGAAATCCGCCTCACGGCGCTCGGCGACGGTGCGACGGCCGAGATCACCACGCCCGGCGGCAGATTCCGCGGACCCGACCACGCTATCGAGATCGTCGACCTGACGGAGGGGGACGACACACGATGAGCACCCCACTCGCCGAGGTGCTGGACGGCCAGCGCTCCGCCGACCTGCGCAAGGCCGCGCGTGCCCTGCTCAAACAGCCCCTGCTGCTCGCCCATGGGCCGCACATTGATGACTACCGGCTCGTCCGCCGCCACGCCTCGGAGTTGCGGGAGTGGTTCGACCGCAACACCGGATGGTCCCTGCGGGTGGACGCCGAGGCGGCCCGGCTGCGAAAGATCCCCGGCAGCCTCAACGGTCCGGCGCATCCCGCTCGTGAGGCCGGCCGGGCAGGAGTTCCCTTCACCCGGCGTCGCTATGTCCTGCTCTGTCTCGCCCTCGCCGCCCTCGAACGGGGCGAGTCGCAGATCGCGCTCGGCCGCCTCGCCGATCAGGTCGTCCTGGACGCGGCCGATCCGCAACTCGTCGCGGCCGGCATCCACTTCACCTTGGACCGCCGCGACGAACGCCTCGACCTCGCCGCCGTCGTACGGCTGCTGCTGAAGCTCGGTGTGCTGCGGCGGGTCGCGGGGGACGAGGACGCATACGTCAGTGGGGCGGGCGATGTCCTCTACGACGTCGAGCGACGTGTACTGGCCGGGCTGCTCGCCACCCGCCGGGGCCCCTCGACGGTCCACTCCGGCACCTTCGAGGAGCGCCTGTCCGAACTGGTCGCCGAAACCGCCCTGGAAAGTGATGACTTGCGATTCCGCGCGATGCGCCGGTCGCTGACCCGCCGGCTGATCGACGATCCGGTGCTGTACTACGACGAGCTGACCGACGCGGAGCTCGCCTACCTCACCCGGCAGCGCGGCTTCCTCACCGCCCGCATCACCGAACTGACCGGACTTGTCGCCGAAGTGCGGGCCGAGGGCATCGCCATGGTGGATCCCGACGACGACCTCACCGACGTCCGCATGCCCGAACAGGGCACGCACGGCCACATCACCCTGCTGCTCGCCGAACACCTCGCGGCCGCCTCCGGACCCGTCACCATGGACGCCCTTCAGCGGAAGGTCCGCGACCTCGCCGCCGAACACGGCGGATTCTGGGCCAAGTCCGCCAGGGAACCGGGCGCGGAGGGCGAACTGGTCGAGCAGGCGCTCGCCAAGCTCGCGGCCCTCGGGCTCATCGTCCGTCAGGGCGATACGGCCGCACCACGCCCGGCCCTCGCCCGCTACGCCGTCGGTGAGACGGTCGTACGTGAACCCGGTACCCTGCGCACCACGCGCATGCCGAAGCAGCGAAAGGCACAGCAGAGTTGACCGCCTTCCCCGGCCTCCCCGCCCCCCACCCGCTCCCGCTGGCAGCCGCTGCGCATCGGACTCGTCGATCTCTTCCACTACGACGTGGAGGAGTTCCACTTCCATGACGGGCGCCTCCTGCTGCGCGGCAACAACGGCACGGGAAAGTCCAAGGTCCTGGCCCTGACCCTGCCCTTCCTGCTGGACGGAGACCTCACACCGCGCCGTGTCGAGCCGGACGGCGACCCGGGCAAGCGCATGGAGTGGAATCTGCTCCTCGGCGGCGAACACCCGCACCCGGAACGCCTCGGCTACACCTGGATCGAATTCGGCCGACGGGACGGCACGAGCGGCGAGGAACACTTCCGTACCCTCGCCTGCGGTCTCAAGGCCGTCACCGGACGCGGTATCGCCCGTCACTGGTACGCCGTCACCGACCAGCGCGTCGGCCGGGACCTCAGCCTGCTCGACCCGACCGGCACCGCCCTGTCCCGCGACCGGCTCGCCGAGGCGATCAGCGGGCACGGCATGGTGTACGACCAGGCGAGAACCTACCGACGGGCCGTCGACGAAGCGCTGTTCGGACTCGGCGAGCAGCGGTACGCCGCCCTCGTCGACCTGCTCATCCAACTGCGCCAGCCCCAGTTGTCGAAGCGCCCCAACGAGGCGGCCCTGTCCCGGGCCCTGACCGAGGCGCTGCCGCCCATGGACCAAGCGGTCATCGCCGCCGCGGCGGAGGCGTTCCGTTCCCTGGACGAGGAGAAGGAGGAGGTGCGGGCCGCAGCCGAGGCCGAGCACGCCGCCTCGGCGTTCCTCGACCACTACCGGCGCTACGCCCGGATCGCCACCCGCCGCCGGGCACGGCTGCCGCGGACCGAGCACTCCCGCTACGAGCGCCTCCAGCGGGACCACGCAGAGGAGCAGGCGCACCAGGCCCGCGCGGAGGAGGACAGGGCGGCGGCCGGGGAACGGATCGCCGCCCTGGAGGAGACCGAGACCCGCCTGCGGGCCCAGGACGCCGCCCTGCGCGAAGGCCCGGAGATGCGCAGCGCCCACGAGTTGGAGCAGGCGGCCGGGGAGGCGGCCCGCGGCGTACGGATACAGGAACGCGCGGAAGCCGACCACGAGCAGACCGTGCGGCTCCACACGCGGGCCCTGGAGCGGCTCGGCGCGGCGGAGCAGCGGCTCGCCGCCGCGGAGCACCGGGCCGGTACCGTCCTCGAACGTGTCCGGGAGACCGCCGGGGACGCGCGGGTCCCCCTCTCCGGGGAACCCGCGCGGGAAGAGGCCGAGGCCGCGACGGACCGCAGGCGGCGCACCCTCGTCCATGTGGAACGCCTGGCGAACGAGGCCGACTGGGCGGAGGACGGGCGCCGCGCGGCCGCCGGACGGCTGGACGAGGCGGAGTCCGACTTGGCGCTCGCGACCGAGGCCCGTGACCGGGCAGAGGAAACCACGGCGTCCGTCGGGCGGACGCTTGTCGATGCTGTACGTGAACACATCCACATCTGCCGGGAGTTGGTGTACCCCGACCCGGTCGGTGTCCTTGAGGAGGTCCAGGAGTGGGCGCCTCACCTCGACGGGCCCTGCCCGGTACGCACTCACGCCGCCCGTGCCCACAGTTCCGCCTCGGCGGAGCTGGCCGACCGGGCGGCAGACCTGGCACACCACGCGAAGGAGCTCAAGGCCCGTCGCCGGGACCGGGAACGGGAACTGGGCGCGCTCGAGGCCGGCGGCCGGCGCGGCCCCGAGGCCCCGTACACACGCACCCAGGAGCTGCGCGAGCGCACGCCCGGCGCCCCCCTGTGGCGGCTGGCCGACTTCCGTGACGGGCTCGAAGCGGTCGAACGCGCCGGCCTGGAGGCCGCGTTGGAGGCGGCCGGACTGCTGGACGCCTGGGTGTGCCCGGACGGCACCGTCCTCGGCGCCGGGCATGATGTCCTGCTCGCGCCGCAGGCCGGCCCCGTGCCCGGGCCGTCGCTGGCCGACGTCCTGCTCCCGGCCGTGGACCACGGTGACGACCGTGCCGCGGCGGTGGGAGAGGAGACGGTGGCACGGTTGCTCGCGGCGATCGGACTGGGCGAGGGCGGGGACACCTGGGCGGCCCTCGACGGGACGTTCCGGATCGGCGCGCTCACCGGCCGGTGGGCCAAGCCCGCGGCCGAATACCTCGGCGAGGGCGCCCGGGAAGAAGCCCGACGGTCCCGTATCGCCGCCCTGCGCGGAGAGCTCACCGCGCTCCAGGAGGAGCTGGCCACCGCCACCGCCCGGGCGGAGGACATCGCGGCCCGCCGCCGTGGACTCGACGCCGAACTGGCCGCCGCGCCCGACGACGCCCCGCTCCGGCAGTCATACGCCCACGCGGCCGCGGCCGCGGATGCCATGCGCAGGGACCGCGACCGGCGGGACGAACGAGCCGCGGACCTCGCCGAGGCCGTCCGGGCCGCCGAGCGGGCCGCCGCCGAACTGGACGCCACCGCCGCCGACGTGGGCCTGCCCGTCGACCGCGGCGCGCTCGCCGCTGTACGCCAGGCTCTTACCGACCTCACCCTGGTCCTCGCCGACCTGTGGCCCGCTCTGCGCGAGCGGACGGAGGCGGCCCGCCAGGTGGGGGAGGAGCGCGGCGAGGCCGAACAGGCCGGGCAGCGAGCCGCGGAGCACGCGCTGCGTGCCGAGGAAGCGGCCCGCGAGGCCGCCGTCGCGGACGAACGCCATCGCACCCTGCGCTCCACGGTCGGCGCGGCAGTCGCCGAACTGGAACGCCGGCTGGCCGAGACCGCCGGCGCCCTCCGCGAGTGCGGCGCCGGGCAGCGCCGTGCCCGCGAGGAACACCTGGACGCCGACCGGCGGGTCAGCCGGGCCGAGGGCCGTATCGAGCAGCTGGAACGCGGGCTGGCCGAGGCAACCGCCACCCGGTCGGAGGCCATCGCAGCGCTTCAGCGGTTCGCGGCCACCGGCCTGATGGCCGTCGCTCTGCCCCAACTCGCCGTTCCGCCACTGCGGGACGGGCCATGGGCAGCCACCCCCGCCATCACCCTGGCTCGCTCCATCGAGACCGAACTGTCCAGGACGGACGACTCCGACGGCGCCTGGGAACGCGTACAGCGCCGTCTCAGCGAGGAGTTCAAGACCTTGCAGGACGCCCTGTCCCGGCACGGGCACACGGCGTCCGCCCGCATGGTCGAGGACGGCATGGTCGTCGACATCGTCTACCAGGGCCGCGAACGCGCCGTACCCGAACTCGCCGAGGCGTTGGCCGCGGAGGTCGGCGAGCTCACCCGTATCCTCTCCGCCCACGAGCGGGAGATCCTCGAAACCCACCTCATCACCGAGGTGGCGGGCACGCTGCAGGAGCTGATCGGTGCCGCCGAACGACAGGTCCGGGCCATGAACGCCGAGTTGGAGGAACGCCCCACCTCGACCGGGATGAAGCTGCGCCTGGTGTGGCGGGCCTCACGCAAGGCCCCGGCGGGCCTCGACCGGGCCCGGGACCGTCTGCGCCAGTCCGCGGAGGCCTGGACACCCGAGGACCGGACGGCGGTCGGCCAGTTCCTGCAGGCACAGATCGCCCGGCAGCAGACGGATGACGCCGCCGGCAGCTGGCTCGAACACCTCACTGTCGCTCTCGACTACCGCATGTGGCACGAGTTCGGCGTCGAACGCCACCAGCAGGGCCGCTGGGTGCCTGCCACCGGGCCGGCGTCGGGTGGCGAGCGGGTCCTCGCCGTGTCCGTGCCTCTGTTCGCCGCCGCGTCCTCGCACTACGCGAGCGCGGGCAACCCGTACGCGCCGCGTCTGGTCACTCTCGACGAGGCGTTCGCGGGAGTCGACGACGACTCGCGCGCGAAGTGCCTGGGCCTGCTGCACGCCTTCGACCTGGACGTGGTGATGACCAGTGAGCGGGAGTGGGCGTGCTACCCGCAGGTGCCGGGCATCGCCATCGCGCAGCTCTCCCGGGTCGACGAGGTGGCGGCTGTCCTGGTCACCCGCTGGGAGTGGGACGGCACCGCACGCCGTCGCTGTGAGGACCCGTCGTCCGAGCAGAGCCCGGCCGGGGCGGACGACCAGGAGGTGCTGTGGACGTGAACACCGGGCCGCCGGGCGCAGTCGATGCCGAACGTCTGCGCCGGCTGCTCGGCACCCCCGACCTCGCCTGGCTGATCGAGCGCATACGCCGGCGGCTGGCCCGCGAACAGCCCCTCACCGGGTCCGTCTCGCTGGCACACCCCACAGACGCCCAACGCGCCGCGGCCGAACGCCTGCTGGGTCGGGCCCCGCGCGCCGGCCGCTCACTGTCCGTCCGGCTGGACATCGTCGATGCCGTGGTGCGGCGTTCCGGCATCAGCCCCGACGGCCTCGCCACGGCGGTCACCGCCCTCACCGGGCCTGTCACCGTGCTCAGTGAGGCCCGTCATGAGGAAGCCCACGCCTGGGAAGCCGCCTACGAGCCGCTCCACCTGCTCGACGGCGACGTGCCCCGGCTCGCCGGCTGGACGTCCCGGCTCCGTGCCGAGGGCCTGGTACGGCGTCTCGCCCGGACTCCCCGCGCCGCCCGCCCGCTCCTCGCCGACACCGTGAAGGCGCTGCGGGCACTCCCGGCCGATCCCGCCGTGTCCCTGCCCGCCTTCGCCGCCCGAGTGCTCGGCAGTGCCCATGCCCTGGACGACGGAACGCCCCTGGCCACCCTCACCCTGTCGGGCATCCGCGCCCTCACCGGCTTCCCCGACGGCAGCGGCGCCGCATGGCGGCGCGACGCATGGGCGTCGGCGGGGCTGCTGCGCGACGACCTGTCGTCAACTGTCCTCACCCTCAACCTGCGTGGTGATCCGGCCCTCGACTGGCTGGCGGACGTGGGGGAGCCATGCGTCCTGACCCTGCGACAGCTCGTTCACCGGGCGCCCGCGACGGCACCTCCGACGGTACGGATCTGTGAGAATCCCGCCGTCCTCGCAGCCGCCGCCGACACCCACGGTGCCGACTGCACGCCCCTGGTCTGCCTCCAGGGCCAGCCGTCCGCCGCCGCCCTCGCCCTGTTGCGCCGGCTCCATGGAAGCGGCACGAGGCTGCTCTACCACGGCGACTTCGACTGGGGCGGGTTGCGGATCGCGGGCGTGCTGCTGCGCAGCGTGCCATGGCGCCCCTGGCGGTACACGGCCACCGACTACCGTGCGCTGGCCACCGCCCGCCCGTCGCTGCCGCCCCTGACGGGCACCCCGGTCGAGGCCCCCTGGGACTCGGCCCTGGCCCCGGCCCTGGCCGAACTCGGCGTACGCGCCGAGGAGGAGGTCACGTTGGACCTGCTCCTCGCGGACCTCGCCTGATCGAAGGCGCGCGTGGGCCGCAGCATATGTCCCGATGTGCCGGCGTGTTCCGGCCTCCGAGGTGAACTGATGTACCGGCTGCAGGCGTCGGCGACATGGCTCCAGGGCAGGAACACGCTTCGGCATCAGTGAAGTTCAGGCCGCACCCCGGCTCTCCCGGATTCAGGCCCGTGGCGTTGTGGCCGGGGAGAGTCCCTGAGAAGCGGGGCCCGGGCATGCTCGGTGCCGGCATCCGGCGCCCCCGATTCCGCCCGGAGTGTCCCACGTCACTGCGGACGGACCTTGGTCTGTGAGCACTGCACGTGTCACTCTTTCTGCACGCCGATCCTGCCCGAAACCGGCGGCCAGGCGGTCGCTTGAGTGGCGCGTCCGCCGGGCCGGGCCAGTGTCCGATGTGGCATCGGTTTTCCTGAGGTCCGCGTGGGCTCCTGCGACGGTGAGTGTCCGGGCGAGGGCGGCCCTGGCGAGCGGTGTGGTCCGGTAGGGGCGAGCCGTATTGCGCTCCGACGCCGCGTCCCCGAATCGGCCGCAACTACCCTGACATGGGCGGTGGTTCCGGCATCTGCCCGGCCGTCCGGCCGGAGCGTCGATCCGCCGCCCGCTCGTTCGGGCTTCTGGCACGGGCCGTTCTCCCCGCCCCGGGAGGACGGCCCGTGGCATGTCCTCGTGTCCTCGTCCAACTGACGTCAACTTGATAAGTGGAGGAAGAATGTCGGAAACCACCGGCATCGCGGAGTTCTACTCGGTCACCGAGAAGACCGCTCAGCTGATGGGCGTTCCCTGTGAGCGCGACACGGTCTGGCCCGTGCTGGAGGCGTACCAGGACGTGATGGCGCTGCCGACCGTCATCTCCTTCCGGACGCAGACCGGTCCGCGCGGGGCGGGGGACGTCGACTGCCGCTGGACGATGCTGCCCAAGGAGGTCGACCCGTACGCCATCGCGCTGGAGAAGGGGCTGGCGGAGGAGACGGACCATCCGGTGGGCAAGCTGCTGGAGGAGATCCATCAGGCGTTCCCCATCGGGGGGTACGGCTTCGACTACGGCGTTGTCGGCGGGTTCAAGAAGACCTGGACGTTCTTCCCCGCGCCCGCGCCGCAGCCGGCGGCCAAGCTCGTCGAGCTGCCGTCGATGCCGCGCAGCGTCGCCGACAACATGGCGTTCTTCGAGAAGTACGGGCTCGAGGAGATCGTCAACACGATCGGCATCGACTACGCGAAGCGTACGGTGAACCTCTACTTCAACCCGTCGGAGCGGGAGTTCTTCGAGGCGGAGGGGATCCGGTCGGTCCTGCGCGACGCCGGGATGCCGGAGCCGAGCGAGGGGCTGCTGAAGTTCTGTGAGCAGGCGTTCGGGATCTACCTCACGCTGAGCTGGGACTCGTCGAAGATCGAGCGGGTGACGTTCGCCGTCAAGACGACCGATCCGCTGGGGCTTCCCGTGCAGGTCGACCCGGTGATCGAGAAGATCGTGAAGGACGCCCCGTACACCGCGGGCGAGCAGTACGTCTACGGCATCGCGGCGACGCCCAAGGGCGAGAACCACAAGATCCAGTCGTACTACCAGTGGCACACCCGGGTGGAGAGCCTGCTCACGCCCGTCGTCGACGCCGGATGACCGGCCGGGCAAGTCACCCGGAGGACGGGGGACTTGCCCCGCCCGTCGAGCCGGACACCCGGTCAGGAATCCTGGACCCGATGTTCTGCTTCATTCCTGCCAAGAACTCTGGACGATGCGATCTCCATGCACAAAGAACAAGGGGAGTTGAGTGAGTTGACTCTGCAGACCTCAGCAGAGGGGGTGTCGGAGGGGCGGCGGGCCCGCACGGTCGGTGTCGGCCGTGCCCACGCCAAGGCCATCGTGCTGGGGGAGCACGCGGTCGTCTACGGGGCTCCGGCGCTCGCTCTCCCGGTCCCGCAACTGTCGGTCACGGCAAGCGTCGGGTGGTCCTCCCACTCCCCGGACGACACCGGCGACGTGTCCCTCACGATGACCGGTTCCGCGTCGAGGCCGGAGGCGACGCAGGCCTCCGACGGACTGCGCAGCCTGACCGCCGAGTTCAGGGCGCTCATGGGGCTGACGGACAGTCTTCATCTCGACGTGGTCCTCGACTGCGTGATCCCGGCCGGCCGGGGGCTCGGTTCCAGCGCCGCGTGTGCGCGCGCGGTCGTCTTCGCCCTCGCTGACCTCTTCGACCGCGAAGTGACGCCGGAAATGGCGTTCCACCTGGTGCAGACGGCCGAGAACGTGGTGCACGGCCGGGCCAGCGGAGTCGACGCCCTGACCGTCGGCGCGTCCGCGCCGCTGCTGTTCCGGGCGGGCGAGGCCCAGGAACTGCCGATCGGCTGCGACGGTTCGTTCATCATCGCGGACAGCGGTGACGTGGGCCGGACCAAGGACGCGGTCGAGCTGCTGCGTGAGGGCTTCCGGCGGCAGCCGGGAGCGCAGGAGGAGTTCGTGCGGCGGGCGACGGAGCTCACCGAGGACGCCCGGCAGGCCCTGGCCGACGGCAGGCCGGAGGAGCTCGGCGGGCGGCTCACCGAGTACCACGAGCTGCTCCGCGCGGCCGGTCTCAGCACCGAACGGATCGACGCGATGGTCGGGGCCGCGCTCGCGGCGGGCGGCCTCGGAGCCAAGATCACCGGTGGTGGCATGGGCGGTTGCATGATCGCGCTGGCCCGGTCGGAGCAGGCGGACGCCGTCACCCGGAGCCTGCACGAGGCCGGCGCCGTACAGACGTGGGTCGTGCCGCTGAAGGGGCTGGTCGGCGATGGGCGTTGAGCACCGGACCGGCGGCAGCGCCACCGCCGTCGCGCACCCGAACATCGCGCTGATCAAGTACTGGGGCAAGCGCGACGAGCAGCTGCTCCTTCCCCGGACCGACAGCCTGTCGATGACCCTGGACATCTTCCCGACGACCACCCGCGTCCGGCTCGTCCCCGAGGCGGAGCACGACGAGGTGTCGCTCGGCGGCGCGCCTCTGGAGGGGGAGGCGCGGCGACGTGTCGTCGCGTTCCTGGATCTGGTGCGGGAGCGGGCCGGGAGCGACCGTCGGGCCGTCGTGGAGACCGAGAACACCGTGCCCACCGGGGCGGGGCTGGCGTCCTCCGCGAGCGGTTTCGCCGCCCTCGCCATGGCCGCCGCGGCCGCGTACGGGCTCGATCAGGACGCCACCGCGCTGTCGCGCCTCGCCCGGCGCGGGTCCGGGTCGGCGTCGCGGTCGATCTTCGGTGACTTCGCGATCTGGCACGCGGGCACGGACGAGGACGGAGACCTCGGCTCGTACGCCGAGCCGGTGCCGGTGGACGTGGGGGAGCTCGACCCCGCGCTGGTCATCGCCGTGGTCAACGCGGGCCCCAAGGCCGTGTCCAGCCGTGAGGCCATGCGGCGGACCGTCGACACCTCGCCGCTGTACGAGCCCTGGGCCGTCTCCAGCAAGGACGACCTCGCCGACATGCGGGAGGCCCTCCGCCGGGCCGACCTGGAGGCGGTGGGGGAGATCGCGGAACGGAACGCCCTCGGCATGCACGCGACGATGCTGGCCGCGCGCCCCGCGGTCCGCTACCTGTCCGCGCCGACGCTGACCGTGCTCGACAGCGTGCTCCAACTGCGGCGGGACGGAGTTCCGGCCTACGCGACCATGGACGCCGGGCCGAACGTCAAGGTGCTCTGCCGTCGCGCGGACGCGGAGCGGGTGGCCGGGGTCGTGCGCGGCGCGGTCCCGGGGGGCGCGGTGCACATCGCCGGGCCGGGGCCGGGCGCCCGCCTGCTGGACGAGGGCGGACGATGACCCGTCGGCCGGCGGTCGTACGGCGCGCGCCGGGCAAGCTCTTCATCGCGGGCGAGTACGCGGTCGTGGAGCCCGGCAACCAGGCGGTCCTGGTGGCGGTCGACCGGTACATCACCGTCACCGTGTCCGAGACCGGTGAGGACGGCGTCGCCGTCACCTCCGATCTCGTCCCGCAACCGGCGCGCTGGCACTGGCGCGACGACGGTCGGCTGTCTGCGGACGGCGGAGGCGACGAGCAGCACGCCCGCGAGGGCCTCGCGCACGTGCTGTCGGCGACCGAGGCCGTGGGGCGGCTGCTGGCCGAACGCGGCCTGCCCACGCCCGCGATGGGCATCTCGGTCAGCAGCGGACTGCACGACGACGGCACGAAGTTCGGGCTGGGTTCGAGCGGCGCGGTGACCGTGGCGACCGTCGCGGCCGTGGCGGCCTTCTGCGGACTGGAGCTGTCGCCCGACGCCCGGTTCCGCCTGGCCATGCTCGCGACGGCGGAGATCGACCCCAAGGGCTCCGGCGGTGATCTCGCCGCCAGCACCTGGGGCGGCTGGATCGCGTACCGCGCGCCCGACCGGGCCGCCGTGCTCGAACTGGCCCGCCGACACGGCGTCGAGGAGGCGCTGCGCGCGCCCTGGCCGGGCTTCGAGGTGCGCCGGCTGCCACCGCCCGCCGGGCTCTCCCTGGAGGTCGGCTGGACCGGAACGCCGGCCTCCACCACGGCCCTCGTCGCCGGTCTGAACCGGCGGACCTGGCGGGGCACCG
The DNA here is from genome assembly GCF_039535865.1 of Streptomyces thioluteus. Taxonomy (NCBI): domain Bacteria; kingdom Bacillati; phylum Actinomycetota; class Actinomycetes; order Kitasatosporales; family Streptomycetaceae; genus Streptomyces; species Streptomyces thioluteus. The sequence continues at coordinate 26,024 of NZ_BAAAXZ010000040.1, read as the reverse complement.
CGTCCCACCGGAGGTTCATGGAGACCAGCGCGGACTTCGTGCGCGCCACGGTCTCCGCCCTCGAACGGGGGGACGGCGCCGACCTGCTGCACCAGATCCGGCGTGCGCGGCGGGAGTTGGCCCGGCTGGACGACGAGGTCGGCCTGGGCGTCTTCACGGCCGGGCTGACGGCGCTCTGCGAGGCCGCCGAAGCCGTCGGCGGCGCGGCCAAGCCCTCGGGGGCGGGGGGCGGCGACTGCGGCATCGCCCTGCTGGACGCCGAAGCACTGCTGGACATCACACACGTACGGGAACGGTGGGCCATGGCGGGGGTGCGGCCCCTGCCGATCCGTCCCGCCCCGGAAGGGAACCAAGAATGACCGATGAACTGATCGCTCAACGCAAGGACGACCACGTCAGGCTCGCGGTCGAGCAGCAGCACGACCACAGCGGACGCAACCAGTTCGACGAGGTGACGTTCGTCCACCACGCCCTGGCCGGCATCGACCGCCCGGACGTGTCGCTGGCCACGACGTTCGCCGGGATCTCCTGGCAGGTGCCGCTGTACATCAACGCGATGACCGGCGGCAGCGTCAACACCGGTGTCATCAACCGGAACCTGGCCATCGCCGCCCGCGAGACCGGTGTGCCCATCGCGTCGGGCTCCATGAGCGCGTACTTCAAGGACCCCTCCTGCGCCGGCACGTTCAGCGTGCTGCGCGAGGAGAACCCGGACGGGTTCGTCCTGGCGAACATCAACGCGACGGCCTCGGTCGAGAAGGCGCTGCGGGCCGTCGACCTGCTCCAGGCCAACGCCCTGCAGATCCACATCAACACGGTGCAGGAAACCGTGATGCCGGAGGGTGACCGGTCCTTCGCGTCCTGGGTCCCGCAGATCGAGAAGATCGCGGCGGCCGTCGACGTCCCCGTGATCGTCAAGGAGGTCGGTTTCGGGCTGAGCCGTGAGACCGTCCTGCTGCTGAAGGACCTCGGCGTGCGGGTGGCGGACCTCGGCGGCCGGGGCGGCACCGACTTCGCCCGCATCGAGAACGGCCGGCGCAGGCTCGGCGACTACGCGTACCTGGAGGGCTGGGGGCTGTCCACCGCCGCCTGCCTGCTGGACGCGCAGGACGTCGGCCTCCCCGTGCTCGCCTCCGGCGGCGTCCGCAACCCGCTCGACGTCGCCCGGGCCCTGGCGCTCGGCGCGTCCGGCGTCGGCGCGTCCGGGAGCTTCCTCCGCACGGTGCAGGACGAGGGCGTGGAGGCGCTGGTCGCCCAGCTCACCACGTGGCTCGACCAGCTCGCGGCGATGATGACGATGCTCGGTGCGCGCACCCCCGCCGACCTGACGCGCTGCGACCTGCTGATCAGCGGCGGCCTCCGCTCCTTCTGCGCCGACCGGGGCATCGAGACGCGGCACTTCGCCCAGCGCTCCGCCCGCGCCGCCGCCACCGACGAACTGACGGGAACCACACGATGACCGAGGAACACGCGATAGCAGGCGTCCCGATGAAGTGGGTGGGCCCGCTTCGTATTTCCGGGAACGTCGCCACCACCGAGACCCATGTCCCCCTCGCCACCTACGAGTCGCCGCTGTGGCCCTCCGTGGGCCGCGGGGCGAAGGTCTCCATGCTGGCCGAGAAGGGCATCGTCGCCACGCTCGTCGACGAGCGGATGACCCGTTCGGTGCTCGTCGAGGCGGTGGACGCGCAGACCGCGTACACGGCCGCGCGGACGATCGAGGCGCGGATCGACGAGCTCCGGGACGTGGTGCGCACCTGCAGCAGGTTCGCCGAACTGATCGGCATCCGGCACGAGATCAACGCCAACCTGCTCTTCATCCGGTTCGAGTTCCGCACCGGCGACGCCTCCGGGCACAACATGGCGACGCTCGCGTCCGACGTGCTCCTGAAGCACCTGCTGGAGACCGTTCCGGGGATCTCCTACGGATCGATCTCCGGGAACTACTGCACGGACAAGAAGGCCACCGCGATCAACGGCATCCTCGGCCGTGGCAAGAACGTGGTCACCGAGCTGCTCGTGCCGCGCGAGATCGTCGAGCGCGTCCTGCACACGACGGCTGCCAAGATCGTCCAGCTGAACATCCGCAAGAACATGCTCGGCACGCTGCTCGCCGGCGGCATCCGCTCGGCGAACGCCCACTTCGCGAACATGCTGCTCGGCTTCTACCTGGCGACGGGCCAGGACGCGGCCAACATCGTCGAGGGCTCGCAGGGCGTCGTCATGGCCGAGGACCGGGACGGCGACCTCTACTTCGCCTGCACGCTGCCGAACCTGATCGTGGGCACGGTGGGGAACGGCAAGGGGCTCGGGTTCGTGGAGACCAACCTGGCCCGGCTCGGCTGCCGGGAGGACCGTCCCGCCGGGGAGAACGCGCGCCGGCTCGCCGTCATCGCGGCGGCGACGGTGCTGTGCGGCGAGCTCTCGCTGCTCGCGGCCCAGACGAACCCGGGTGAACTCATGCGGGCCCACGTCCAGTTGGAGCGGGCCGCCAAGACGGAAAAGGTCGGTGTATAGGCATGGCCAGCGATACCGCCATCGGCATTCATGATCTGTCGTTCGCGACCACCGAGTTCGTCCTGCCGCACACGGCACTCGCGGACCACAACGGCACCGAGATCGGCAAGTACCACATAGGCATCGGCCAGCAGTCGATGAGCGTGCCCGCCGCCGACGAGGACATCGTCACCATGGGTGCGGCCGCCGCCGCGCCCATCATCGCCCGGCACGGCGCCGAGGGGATCCGGACGGTCGTCTTCGCGACGGAGTCCTCGATCGACCAGGCCAAGGCGGCGGGCGTGTACGTCCATTCGCTGCTCGGGCTGCCGTCGGCCACCCGGGTCGTCGAGCTGAAGCAGGCCTGCTACGGGGCGACGGCGGCCCTGCAGTTCGCCATCGGCCTCGTGCACCGGAACCCCGAGCACCGCGTCCTCGTGATCGCGAGCGACGTCTCCAAGTACGAGCTGGACAGCCCGGGCGAGGCGACGCAGGGCGCGGCGGCGGTGGCCATGCTCGTCGGCGCGGACCCCGCGCTGGTGCGCATCGAGGAGCCGTCGGGCCTGTTCACCGCCGACGTCATGGACTTCTGGCGGCCGAACTACCGGGACGCCGCGCTGGTCGACGGTCAGGAGTCCATCACCGCGTACCTGCAGGCGGCGCAGGGCACCTGGAAGGACTACGCGGAGCAGGGCGGGCGCGCGCTCGACGAGTTCAGCGCCTTCTGCTACCACCAGCCGTTCACGAAGATGGCGTACAAGGCGCACCGCCACCTGCTGAACTACTGCGGGCACGAGGTCGACGAGGCGAGGGTCGCGCGTGACCTCGGGCGGACCACCGCCTACAACGCCGTCGTCGGCAACAGCTACACCGCGTCGGTGTACCTCGCCCTCGCCGCGCTGCTCGACCAGGCGGACGACATGACCGGGCAGGCCATCGGCTTCCTCAGCTACGGCTCCGGCAGCGTCGCCGAGTTCTTCGCGGGGACCGTGGTGCCGGGGTACCGGGAGCACCTGCGGACCGAGGCGAACCGCGAGGCGATCGACCGGCGGAAGCCGGTCGACTACGCCGGGTACCGCGAGCTGCACCAGCGGTCCTTCCCGGCCGACGGCGGCGAGTACGCCACCCCGTCGCAGACCGGCGGGCCCTTCCGGCTGGCCGGGCTCAACGGTCACAAGCGCCTGTACGAGCGCCGCCGTTAGCGACGCCTCCCGGCACATGGCTGCGTGGGCATCCCGTGCGGGATGCCCACGCAGGGGCCGGCCGTGGCCGTGCCGGGTCAGGGCCGGCGCTGCAGGGCGATCTCGGTGAGTTCCTCGATGTCGAACTCCGAGCGGCCCGGCGTGCCGTAGCGGGTTATCTTCCCCCGGCTCACCCACTTCCGGATGGTCGCCTCGGACACGCCCGCGGCGAGCGCGGCCACATTCGTCGGCACGAGCCTGTGGCGCGGCGGTTTGTTCACGCGGCGTCCGTGCGCTGCCGGACCATGAGGTGCCGTAGGGTGAGCCATTCTCGTATCTCCCATGAATGTCCTGACGAACAGCTGATGCTGCTCTTTCCTGCGTTCCCGCTCCCGCTCCCGGTCTTCTGCGGCGAGGCGTTGATGGTGCCCGTGCAGTCGTCCACGACGCATTCGACGGCGGGCGCACGGCGGTCACCGTGATCGGGGTCGACGGCGCGCAGTAACCGGCCGTGGATTCCCTCGATTTCGCGGGCGAACTCGCCGGCCGGGGGCTGGGCCACGAGCCACTCGAGGTGGCGCAGGAGAAAGCTCGTCAGATGCGGAACGGAGCGGGCCGGGGCAGCGGTTCCGAGTCCGTCCGCGACACATGCGGACCAGGACTCCAGGACGGCGACGACGTCGTTCCGGGTGTCCAGCGCGGCCATGTTCAGGTGGTCCCGCCTGCGGCTGCCGGATACTTTCGTCGGGTTCCGTTGTCGGGGTATCGCCAGGACGTCGTGCAGGCTTTCCCGGTGGAGCCCGGGAAGCGCGCACAGGTGACGGTCCAGTTGCCTGATGCACGCGGCGCAGAGAACGGACCCGGCGGCGGCGCGGACGTCCTCCGTGTGGTTTCCGGGGCACGGGTCAAAGGTCATCGGATCTCCTCGGGGAGCGGTGCGAGGGCGCGGCCCACCGGGCGGCGCACGCCGAGGTGTTGCCCGTCGGGATCGGTGGAGAGCGTGCGCGCGCCGGTCACCCGGATGCCCTGCCCGGGGAACGACCGCAGACAGTTCACCCCCAGACCGCCGAGCGACGCGTGCTCGTCGTCGGACAGGTCCCTCTCGTGTTTCACCACGCCCAACAGCGGGCCCACGGGCGCCCGGTGCACGCCCTGTTCGGCGTCGAGGCGGCTGTACAGCCCGGACACGTGCCCCGAAGCCGGCACCAGACGTTCGGTCCCGTCGGCCTCGGTCACGGTGATCCACGGATAGTGGACGGCGACGAACCGGGCGGCGGGTTCCTTCAGTGCAAACGGTCTGCTCTTCATGTCGGCGGGGGCGAGGCCCCGCCGGGTGTGCAGCAGGGCGAACCGGTCGCCCATGCGGCCGCAGTGCTCGGCGATCGATTCCGCGATCTCGTCCGCCTCGTCCTCCGCCCGCCACAGATCCGGTGCTACCACGAGGGTGATCCCCGGAACGCGCTCCAACTCGGCGAGAGCGGACCGGTAGGCGGCCACGCGATCCCCGCCACGGCCCGCCGTCCCGAGGATCCAGACCCCGCCGCCGCCGTTGCGGAAGTGGCCGAGCACGGCGTCACGGACGAAGGACGGCGTCTTCCCACCCGCCTTCTCACCTGCCTTCTCACCCGTCCCGCCCGCCGGAAAGGCCTCGGCGAATTCCCGCGGGCCGCGGACGAAGGCCGGCTCGTCCGGCAGGGCCGGGGCGTCGCCGATGAAGGCCGTCGCCGACGTGACGGTGCGCGGTTCGTTCAGCTGCGGTTGGGGCATGCGGACTCCTCGGTCACGACGGTCGGGTGGCGCGGGTCAGGAAGGGATCCAGTCCCGCTGGATGTGCGGGGTCTCGATGCTGAGGGCGCGCATGTGCTCGATCGGATTGGTGTATTCGCGGCTGGAGACGATGCGTCCGTCGCTCAGGGTGAAGCCGTGGATGAAGTGGTTGCGGTAGACGCCCTCGGGGTAGCCGGGGAACCGGATCGTTCCCTCGCCGTCGCACTCGACCCAGATGACGGACGGGTCCTGCGTCTCGTAGACGTGCACGTCGAACCACTGCCAGTCGGGCAGCACTTCGAGGGACAGCTCCCCGTGCCGCTGGAGCTTCTCCCGGCCCTGGACGACGATGGGCCGGCCGATGTCGGTGTAGAAGAGGGACGCGGTGCCGTCCTCGGTGTAGAGCGTGTACCGGCGCAGCCGGGCCTCCGCGCCGGTCTCCATGTACTGCTCGACGGCCCGGCGGTTGCGGGCCCGCAGGTCGTGGTGGTCGTTGAACACCGGTGTTGCGGCGGCGGGTTGGGGCATCAACGACGACGTCATGGTGTCTCCTGGGGGTTGGTGAGGCATGGGGGGCCGGGCTGCCGGGGTGCGTGCGGGCGCGCACGCGACCGGACCGTCCCGTTCGCCGGGAACCCGGCGTCGACGCAGCCGAGTGGGAGGGACGGGCCGGTCCGGCGCGGGACGGACGCGTCGGACCGGCCGTCCTGGTGGGCGGATCCGGTGGTCCGGACGGATCAGGCCAGGGCGAGGGTGCGGGCCGGCGCGAGCGGGCCGTGGCCCTCGAACCCGTATCGTCGCCGACGCTCCGTCAGATGAGCCTCGGCGAGGGGCGGATACGGGTGCATGGTGGATGTGCCGTTCATGGTTCCAGTTCCTGGCTTGATGCGCCTGTGCTTCGTGCGCAGTGGAACAGAGAGCAGTCGTCGCGTCACGAGGATCGGGCGGTCCAGGACGAGACCACGGCCAGCGCCTGCGACGGGTTGAGACGGGGGTCGCAGTGCGACGTGTAGCGCTCCCCGACGGAGCCGAGCCGATCCTCGGTGGAGGCGCACTCGGTGACGTCGTCCGGCGTGGTTTCCAGGTGCAGGCCGCCGGCGACACCGCCCGCGGTGCGCACGGCCTCGACGAAGCGCGAGACTTCGAGCGAGACGGTCTCCACGATCCGCGTCTTGTGGCCGCCGGGCGCCGTGACGGTGTTGCCATGCACGGGGTCGCTCAGCCAGATCACGGGGTGGCCCGCGCCGCGCACGGCCTCGACGAGCCGCGGCAGCCGGTCGGTGACGGCGTCGGCTCCCATCCGTGCGATGAGGGTGAGCCGGCCGGGGTCGCGCCACGGGTCGAGCCGCTCGCACAGGGCGAGCAGGTCGCCGGGCTCCATGGTGGGGCCGACCTTGCACGCCACCGGGTTGCTCACCTCGGCGAGCAGGGCGACGTGGGCGCCCTCCAACTGGCGGGTGCGTTCGCCGATCCACGGCCAGTGGGTCGAGCCCAGGAACAGCCGCCCCTTCTCGTCGACGCGCAGCATGGGCATCTCGTAGTCGAGCAGGAGTGCCTCGTGGCTGGTCCACACCGGGGGGCTCCACGACGTCGCGTCCCGCGGCGCGGTCGCGCCAGCCCAGGTGTTCGACGATGTCGCAGGCGGCCATGTAGCCGGTGAGGATGCGCAGGGGGTCGGGCCGGCGGCTCTCGCCGTCGGGCTCCGGGCCGTTGACCATGTGGCCCCGGAAGACGGGGAGTTCGGCGCCGTCGACGACCTCGGTGGGCCGGGAGCGGGGCTTGGCGAACTGCCCCGCGATGCGGCCTGCCCGCAGGACGGGCTTGCCGGTGGCCAGGCCGAGCGCCCCGGCGAGCAGGTCGAGCAGTGCGGCCTTGCGCGCGACGTGGTGACGCGTGCACTCCTGCGGGTCCTCGGCGCAGTCCCCGGACTGCAGCACCAGGGCCTCACCGAGCGCTACCTTGCCCAGGAGGGTACGTAACGTGGCCAGGTCGTCGGCCCGGACGAGGGTGGGGCGTGCGGCGAGTGCCTCGCCCACCCGGCTTACCTGAAGGGGGGTCGTTCCATTCGGGTTGCTGCAATGCCCCGCGGATACGAATCTCCCGTTTTACGTCTTTCAAGACGTACTCCGATCCAGCGGTGATGTCGCGATGGTCAGGCGGGTATTTTCTCGTGCTCGATTTCCGGGACCGAAATCCGGACCGGAATATCGAGCACACGCGACCGCTGGAGCGAATTCATGAACAGAAAGTGGCTTTTGTGGCAGCCCACGGCCGTGTGCTGCTCGACGCCGGCGTGGTGGACATGACGAAGTTCTGCCCTGTCGGCGAACCCCTGAGGATTGACGGACTCAGACACAGTTATCTCCCCCGTGTGTCTTTCGAGCAACTGAATGTGTGGCGCAAGCACTCCTGCTGAATACTGCCCCAGGGCGCGGGCTTCCGCAAGGGACGCCGATGAAGTGCCGGTGAAGGCACAACGGCCCGATGTCGTCTCGATTTGCCCTGATCCTGGGCGTCGGATCAGCGGGCCAATTTAGCTGGTCGATGCAACAAACTGGTCGAATGATGTGCTCATGACGTAGTGGGCCGCGTGGTGATGCGGGCCGGTGAACGGTTTCTCCACAGGGCCGACACGTTCGGCCGGAATCTGGTTACTCTCTGTGTTCACTTCGACGCCCCGACCCACGGGGGCCGACTCACAGGGGGAGTCCACGTCATGGATGCGCTGCGGCACATCGCCGCCCACGGGGCACTCGACCTCGCCGCCGTCTGCCTGCTGACCTTCGCCGTCTACCATCCGCGCCACCGCCGCCGCGACCTCGTGCCGGCCTACCTGGCCCTGAACGCCGGGCTGTTCACCGTCGTCGCCGCCCTCGCCGAGGTCCGGGGCGGCGGCGGTGCGGCGCTCGGGTTCGGTCTCTTCGGGGTGCTGTCCCTCGTCCGGCTCCGGTCCGACGCGGTGCAGCACGAGGAGGTCGCCTACTACTTCACCACGCTGGTCCTCGGCCTCGTCTGCGGGTTGCCGCGGCTGGCGCTCCCCGACGCGGCCGGCCTGAGCGCCGTCCTGCTGCTCGTCGTCTGGGCCGCCGACCACCCCCGGCTCCTGGCACGTGTCCGGCGCACCGTCGTCACCCTCGACACCGTCCACGGCTGCCCCGGCGCGCTCCGCGCCGACCTGGCCGTGCGGCTCGGCGAGCCGCTCGACTGGACGGTCAGGGAGATGGACTTCGTGCGCGACCTGATGGTCGTGGACGTGCGCTACCGCGAGCCCCGGCCCGGCGCGGGTCCCCGTCCGGCCGTCGACCCCGGGCCGGTCCGCCGCGCCGCACCGGTCGCGGAGCCGGTGTGAGCGCGCCGGCCGTGGAGGCCGTCACCGAGGCCGCGGGTGCCGCCGCGCCCGTCTCCCTCGCCGAGGTCGACGAACGCGCCGGGCTGCTCGTCCGCTTCGACCGCAGCTATCTCGTGCCCGTGGACGCCTTCCTGCGGATCGCGGAGTGCCTCACCGGGCCCCGGCGGCCCGACGGCCCCTTCCGGGCACTGGCCATCGGCGGGCGGCGGGCCTTCCGCTACCACTCCGTCTACTACGACACCCCCGGCCTGCGCTCCTTCCACGACCACCGGCAGGGCCGCAGGCTCCGCTTCAAGGTCCGTGAGCGGGTGTACGAGGATTCCGGTGAGCGGCAGTTCGAGATCAAGCTGAAGGGGGGGCCGCGGCAGCACCGTCAAGCACCGCCGCCCGATGGCCGGTGCGGACAGCCCGCTGGACGCCGGGCACCGGGCATACCTCGCCGGGACCCTGCGGCATGCCTACGGCATCGAGGTGCCCGAAGGGCTGGGCCCCTCCCTCAGCACCGACTACCTGCGCGCGACGCTGGTCGGCGACGGCGAACGTGTCACGTGCGACGCGGGGCTGTCCTGTGCCGACCTGGGCACCGGCCGCACCGTGCGCTGTGACCCCGGTCTCGTGCTGGTCGAGACGAAGACGGCCCGTCACCTCGGCGCGGCCGACCGGATCCTGCACGCGTGGGGGCTGCGGCCCGCCGTCTTCACCAAGTACTGCGGAGCCTTCACGGCCCTCCGCCCCGCCCTTCCGGGGAACCGCTGGCATCGGGCGGCGAGCCGGGTGTTCGGCCCTTTCGGTCCTTTCGGCCCCGCGCCGCGAATATCCGGGCCATCCACCGTGATCCGCCGTGATCCACCGTGATCCGCCGCGCGACGTAGTTCCGAAGTCGTAGTTCCATAACCGTTCTTGGGGATTGAACGGGCGAAGAGGGCGAAGGGAACGCCGTTCGGACAAGGGCCGGCCGGACTTGACAAGGAATTCCCACCGCTCTTGCCGACGAACTCCGGGGGCGGGGCGATCTTCCGGCGATCGCTCGCTACGATGAGGGCATGGAGTTAAGCCAGTTGCAGAACTCGGCGGCTGTGGCTGAAGTGGCCGGATCCCCGCCGATGGCCTCCGAACTGCCCGTGCCCCGCCCCCTGGAGAGCGCCACGTGAACGTCGTCGACCTAGCCCGGCTGCAGTTCGCCGTCACCGCAACACTGCACTTCCTGTTCGTCGCCGTCACCCTCGGGCTGGTCACGGTCGTCGCCCTCATGCAGACCCGGGCCGCGCGCACCGCCGATCCCGGCCTGCACGCGGAACGCATGCGCCGGGTGCGTTTCTGGGGCGGTCTCTACGTCATCAACTACGCACTCGGCATCGTCAGCGGCCTCACCCAGGAGTTCCAGTTCGGGCTCAACTGGTCCGGCCTCTCCCATGTCCTGGGCAACGTCGTCGGCGCTCCGCTCGCCATCGAGACCATCGTCGCCTTCTTCCTGGAGTCGACGTTCCTGGGACTGTGGGCGTTCGGCTTCAAGCGGGTGCGGCCCCGGGTCCATCTCGCACTGATCTGGGGAGTCACGCTCACCGCGTACGCCTCCACCTTCTGGATCATGGTGGTCAACGGCTTCATGCAGAAGCCGGTCGGCTACGCGAAGCGCGACGGCGTCGCCTACGTCACCGACTGGGGGGCCATCCTCACCAACGGGGCCACCTGGTACGCCGTGTTCCACATCATCGGCGCCGTGGCCCTCCTGGCCGGCCTGATCCTGGCCGCGGTCAGCGCCCATCACCTGCGCCGCGGCCGCGACACCGCCTTCTTCCGGCCGACCCTGCGCCAGGGCTCGCTGCTCGCGGGCGTCGGAGCGGTCGTCGCCGTGTCCGCCGGCTTCATCCACCTCGACGCGCTCAAGAGCACCGAGCCCGAGAAGTGGGTCACCCTCATGGGAGAGACCGGCGAGGAGGTCGACAAGGCCCGGGGCCGCCGCGCGGGCCGCCTACGGCCCGGGCGACTGGATGCCGCCCGCCTGGGTCAGCCACGCCTCCCTCGCGATGCTCCTCATCGGCATGCTGCTGATCGTCCTCGCCTGGATCCCGGCCTTCGCCGTCCGCCGCGCGGACACCGGGGCGCCGACGGGCCGGCGACGCTTCCTGCTGCGGCTGCCCGTCATCCTGCTGCCCCTCGGGTTCGTGGCCCTGATCTGCGGCTGGCTGAGCCGTGAGATCGGCCGTCAGCCCTGGATGGTCACCGGCGAACTCACCGTCCGCGACGCCATCGGCGACGTGTCCACCGGCGGGATGGCCGTCTCCTTCGTGGCGTTCACGCTCGTGCTCGGCACCCTCGCCCTGGTCGACTGGATGCTGATGGTCCGATACGCCCGCCTCGGGCCCGACGCCGGGCTCCTCGGCGACACGGACCTCTTCCCCGACGGCCCCGACGGCCGCGGCGACGACCGGCCGGCGGACGGCGGCTCCAAGAAGCCCTCCGCGGCCGACGTGCCCGTCTCGTACTGACCTTCCCCTCCCGAACCGTCCCTTCGACCATGTCCGCACGCTGACAGGGGAATGACCCGTGGATGTCTTCTGGTATGCCCTCGTCGGGCTGCTCCTCGCCGGTTATCTGGTGCTGGAGAGCATCGACTTCGGGGTGGGGATGCTGATCCCGCTCGCCGATACGGAGGCCGGGCGCGTGCGACTGCGCCGCACGGTCGTCCCCCTCTTCCTCGTGAACGAGGTGTGGCTGGTGGCCTTCGCCGGGCTCATGTTCGGGGCCCTGCCCCTCCTGGAGGGCGAACTGCTGCACGCGCAGCGGATCCCCCTGGTCCTCCTGCTGTGCGCCTGGTTCCTGCGCGACGCCGCCCTGTGGTTCCGCCACGCCTCGCCGGGCCGCGTCTGGCGGCGCGCCTGGGACGCCGTGCTTCCCGCGACCAGCCTCGTCCTGGCGGCCGGCTGGGGCGCCGTCCTGGCGACGCTGGTACGGGGCCTGTCCACCGGTGGCGACGGCCGCGCCGACGCCACCGCGGGCGACCTGTTCCACCCCTTCAGCCTGCTCTGCGCGGCCCTGGTCGTGGTGGCCGGGCTGCGTCAGGGCGCCCTCTTCGCCGGGCGCGGGCTGCCCGAGGGGGACGCGCTGGGCGCCCGGCTCGGCCGGGCCGCGAAGGTTCTCACCCCGGTCCTGGCCGGGCTGCTCCTGGTGACCGCCGCCGTCGGCGCCGCGGTCACCGACTCCCCGGTGGTCGTCGGCGTCGTCACCGCCGTCGCGGCCGTCTGCGTCTACGCCTCCCACCTCGCCCGGGGCGCCGGCCGCGCGGTGCCGGCGCTGCTCCTGGGCGGCGCTCCGCTGCTCGCCCTGCCGGTCATGGTGGCGCTGGCCCACGGGACCACCGTCCTGGCCACCCGCTCCGGCAAGGGCGACCTGGCGCTGTCCCGGGCGATCGCGGACTCCTCCTCGCTCACCCTGCTGTCGGTGACGGTGATCCCGACGCTGATCGCCGTCGCCCTCGGACAGGTCTGGATCTGGCGGGAGTTCGGCCGGCCGGCGGTCCGCCCGGCGTGACGGCGGGCCGGCGGCGCGGCCGGTCCGGGTTCAGGCCCGACGGGCCTCGGTCCGCACCGCCGTCTCGCCGGTCATCGTTCCCTGACGGTCGAAGGTGAGGGCCGTACCGCTTCCGGTGAAGGCCCGCCCGTTCGCCGACAGCACGGCCTTCTGCTCGATCTCGATCCGCATGACCGGCAGGCCGTGCTCGTCGACGACGTGCTCGGTCAGCCGGAAGGCGAAGGAGTCGCGGTCGGCTGCCGTCCAGGTCCCCGTACCGCCCACGTTGTTGGAGACCGTGCCGTCGGCGTGCAGGGTCATGACCGTGTCGATGACGTTGCCGTCGTCGCCGGTGGCCCTGACCGACCAGGTGCCGACGGCGGCCCGCGAGGGCCGGAGGGCGGTCACGGATCCGCCGTCCGTGCCCGCGGCCGCCGTCGCCGTGCCCGCCAGGGGCACGGCCAACAGGGCGGCGGCCGCGAGGGCCACGAAGCGGCGGCGGGCCGGTACGGCCCCGGTTCTCGGCACGGCGAATTTCACGATGTCCCCCAGTGGGTCGATGGATGCGGGCGATCGTACGGCAGGCATCGGCGGGAGTTCGTCAGGTTCCGCGCGCGGAATCCCAGGGGAGGGACAGAGGGAGGTCCGCCGTATGTCAGCTCTGTGACAAGCGGGCTGACCAGGCATCCCGCGAGCATCCGCATAACGATCGTTACTGGCAGGGAGAATTCCTTGCTATTGGACGCGTCAATACCCCTGTGCTGGCATGGATTTCCGGTCCTGACCCTGCGAATGCCTGCGAAGTGGGAGCGGAACATGGTGGCAGAAGCCGTGGCCGACGGAATTCCGGCCGCCCGGGACGCCGAACTCGCCGATATCGACCGGTCGTTGCGTGCCGGGACGGGCGTGCTGCTGGTCGGTGAGCCGGGATCCGGCAGGAGCACCCTGCTGCGGGCCGCGTCGGAGCGGGCGCGGCGCGCGGGCTTCCGGGTCGTCCGGCTGGAGGACGCTCCGGACGTTCCGGACACCGGCCGTTCCGTGCGCGGACCCGGGGACCGGGCCGTGGTGACGGCCGACGACATCCACCTGGCCGACCCCGCCGCCCTCGCCGCGCTCCACCGGCCCGTGCGCGACGGGCGGTTGGTCGTCCTGGCGACGGCCCCCACCGGGGTGCCCCTTCCGCGGGAGGTCCGCCGCCTCGTCCTGGACAAGGAACTGGGACGGCTGGAGATCCGCCCGTTCGACAGGACGGCGGTGGCACGGATCCTCGCCGCCCGGTTCGGCGGCCCGGTCCCGGTCGGCACCGCGGAGCGGTTCTGGGAACTGAGCCGGGGCAACGCCCTGATCCTCCGGGAACTCATGGACTGCGCACCGGACGACGGTGGTCCGCCGTACGAGGGCGGGATGCCGGACGGACGGCTGACGGAGCTGTCCGAACTGCTGCTGGGCGACCTCACCGAGGACGAGCGCGACCTGGTCCGGATGCTCGCGCTGGCCGGCCCGCTCGGTGCGGGGCTGCCCGTCGTGACCGAACTCGGGGGAGCGGCGGAGGCGTTGGACCGGCGCGGCGTCGTCACGATGGAGCGGTCCGGCCTGCGCCTGTCGCTGCGGCTGACGCGTCCGTTGTGCGAGGCCGTGGTCCGCGGGTCGCTGCCGGAGCTGACGGCCCGCCGCCTGCGGATCCGCGTCGCCGACGCGATCGAGGCCACCGGGGCCCGCCGCCGCGGCGACGTGGCCCGCCTGGTCGCCCTGCGGATGGACACGGGCCGCCAGCCCGGGCCCGCGGAGGTGCGGACCGCGGCCCTGGACGCCCTGCGGAACCACGACTTCGCGTTCGCCGAGCGGCTGTGCGCGACGGTGCTCTCGTTCGAGATGTCGCCCGCGCCCGACATCGCCCTGCTGCTGGGCAGGGCCCTGGCCGGACAGCGGCGGCACCAGGTGGCGGAGGCCCTGTTCGCGGGGGTGCGGCGGGGCGAGGCCGACCCGGTGTGCCATGCGGACGTGGTCCGGGCGCGCTTTCTCAACCTCGCCCTCGGGCTGCACCGGGTGCCGGAGGCGGAGGCCGTCGTGGCGGAGGCGGAATACTACGGTCCGCCCGGCGGGTACCCGTGGTGCGGCGAACTCCGCCTGCTGACCGGGTTGTTCACCGACCGTTTCGACGCCTCGGCGGAACCCGGCGACCGCCGGGGCGTCGCCCCGGCGGCGCTGGCGCGGCACGAGTCGGGCGACGCCGCGGGCGCGCTCGCCCTGCTCCGGGAGCATCCGCCCGGCCGGTTCTCCTGGGACAAGGACAGCCGGCTCGACCACGCCGTGGTCACCGCGCGGGTCGCCCTGCACACCGAGGGGCCCGCGGCGGTCGCGGCCCTGCTGGAGCGTCTGCGGGAGGAGGACGGCGGTCCACGGCACCGGCTGCACACCGCGCTGCTCGGCGCCGACGTCCACCGGTGGGCGGGGCGCACGGCCCGAGGCGGCCCTCCTCCTGCGGGAGGCCGCCGCACGCCGCGGCCCGGCCGACTGGCTCACCACGGAGTCCTGGCGGCTGGCCCGACTGGCCGCCGTACTGGCCGAGTCGGGGGAGACGGAGGAGGCTCTCGCCGTGCTGGCCGAGGCGAGGTCCGCGGAGGACGCCGCGCTGCCGTTCCCCCTGGTCTCGGACGCCGTGGAGCTGGAGTGCGCCGCCGTCACGGCCCGGGCCGGCGACCGGCCGGCGGCGGAGCGCCGGGCGCTGGCCGTCGCGGAGCGGGCCGGGGCCGCGGGGCGGGTCCGGCAGCGCGCGGCGGCACTGCACCTGGCCGCCCGGGTGGGCGCGGCCGACCGCGCGGCGGCCCTCGCCGGGCCGGGCCGGGGGCCGTCCGGTCTGGCGGCCGTGCAGCTGCGGCACGTCCGGGCGCTCGCGAGCGGTGACGGGGACGATCTCGACGCGGTGGCCGCGGACTTCGCCTCCCTCGGGGCGCTGCCCTGGGCGGCGGAGGCGGCCGCGCGGGCCGCCGGGGCCCACCGGGCGGCCGGGCGGGCGGGCCGGTGCCGGGACGCCCGGGACACGGCCCGGGACCTGCTGTCCCGGGGGCGGCGCGGTGCTGCCGGACTGGGCGGACCGGGAGCGCGACGAGGACCCCGACGTCCGGGCCGGACTCACCTCCCGGGAACGGGAGGTGGTGTCCCTGGCCGTCGCGCGGCTCTCCAACCAGGAGATCGCCGGCCGTCTGGTGCTCTCCGTGCGCACTGTGGAGAACCATCTCTACCGCGCCTACGGGAAGCTGGGCGTCACCACGCGGACCGAGCTCGCCGGCCGGCTGGGAGCGCAGTCCGCGGGGGGTGCGGCCGGAGGCTGAGCCCCCGGCCACGGCGTGGTCCCGGAGGCCCGACGGCCGTCCGGGACCACGCCGTCGGCGTGTGTCAGGCGTGTCCGATGTCAGGCGTGTCCGAGCTGGAAGCCGACGCCGCGGACGGTCAGGATCCAGTCGCTGGCGCCGAGTTTGTTGCGGAGGCTGCTGACGTGGGTGTCGATGGTGCGGCGGGACCAGATGTCGCCCCAGACCTGCTGCATGATGCGCTTGCGGGGGATGACGGTGTCGGGGTGGGAGGCGAGGAGGTAGAGGAGGTCGAACTCCTTGCGGGTGACGTCGACGCGGTGGCCGTGGAGGCTGACCTGGCGGGCGCCGGCGTCGATGCGCAGGGGGCCGTGGGAGATCACGGGCGGTGCGGGGGCGGCGGGTTGGGCGCGGCGCATGACGGCGTCCATGCGGGCGAGTAATTCGCGCAGGCCGTAGGGCTTGACGAGGTAGTCGTCGGCGCCGGCCTGGAGGCCGAGGACGCGGTCGAGTTCGGTACCGCGGGAGGTGACCGCGATGACCGGGGTGGGGCCCGCGACGCGGACGCGACGGCAGACCTCCAGGCCGTCTAGATCGGGGAGTTCGAGGTCGATCAGCAGCAGATCGGCCTGCTCCAGGGTGCGCAGCGTGTCGTGCCCGGTGGTGACGTGGTCGACCTCGTGCCCCTGGCGCTGAAGGGCCCGGACGAGGGTGTCGGCCTGCGCGGGATCGGTTTCGGCCACCAGGACCCGCCAGGCGGTGGCGGGTTGAGGGGCGACGGGCGGGGCGGGCGGTGCCGCGGGGTGCGGGCGGGGCGGGGGCCGGAGAAGCTCTCTGGTGGCGAGGGCGGGTCCGGCGGCGAAGGACGACGGTATGTCGGGACCGGCCGTCAGATCTGATCTGGTCACAGGTTCCCCCAACTGGACGATCGGTTCGATGAGCCCGGTACGGACCGCGGTCGTGCACATGTCCCGGTCGCTCATCAGGCGGACGTGCGAGGTATGCGCCGTCAAGAGATGAGAAGCAGTAAAAAGAGGCCCTCGCCCGTACCATGATCCGGCAACCTAACAAATCTTGCGGCCGGTTTAGAAGGGTCGGAGATCACCGGACGCCCCCGGGGCGACGGAATCCGTCGTTCACTCCGGGGGCGTCCGAGGGGGGTGCCCGGTGCCGAATACTCGTGACTAAACCGCCCCGGGCGAGAGAGGGGCGAGATGTGCGCGGGGCGCCTCGTTCCGTGCCCACTGCGTACGGTGCACACGGACGAGCGTGGCATGCGCGGAGTGGCGGCGGTCGCCCCTCGAAAGCAGCGGTTGCTGGATGCGCGATCAGTCCGCCCCCCCCCGGTCCTTCGCCGCGGACTCTGGACAAGAGACCGCCCCATCGCCCGCGCCGGTCGCCGGAAACGACTCGGCACGCCGATCCCGGCCGTGCGCAATGGCCCTACCGCCGTCTCGGCAAAGGACCCGAGAAGTCCTGTGGTCACAGGCCACGGGCCGGCGTCGTCGCGACTACGCTGGTACCAATAGAGCTGGACTGGTCCTCCCAGGGCCGCACAGGGCGACGGGTGCGCAATCGACGACGACGGATCAGCCCCGTTCCGCACCACCCGCACATCGAGGGCACTGATGCCGCGCTAGGCTACATGTACGACCACCCTGGCTGGACCGCAGTGGGGTGCCCTACGGCAAGAGACAGCGCCAGGGTCGAGGAGCAAGGCATCGCCGAACGCCAGGGGAGTTGGCCCGGGGCCATCGCCGGAGCCGCACCCGTGATGTCAGGGTGGGTCATGGCCAGGGTGGTGCGTCGCATGACGAACAGCAGAGCGGTGTGACAGATCGGCATTGACGGCCGGATTCCTGCGGCCGAAGCAGGCATCCGGCACAGCACGGCTCGCAGGGAGTGCTTGTTGGAGACGGATCCCTGAGGGAGCTCCCCACCGGCACGCCTACGGCTCCGAGCGAGGACATACCAGTCGCTCACATGTTGCACCCCGCTGGACAAAGGATGCCGCGGGCGTGCGGGCACGCATGACACGCTGGCCGTGTTGGACATGGGGCGGTTGCGCCATCAGGGCTCTCTGTACAACGGGTCACCGACACCCCGCGGCGCTGTTCGGTATCCGATGCGATATCCTCGATCCGCATCCCCCTGTGCCTCGGCCGCAGCCGACGAGGCAGCGCACCTCCCGTGGGGGACGACGGCGCCACGCCGCGCCAGCTTGCGGGCCGCCCGGATCGACTGGCTGGGTCCCAGGGGTGGGCCCGACAGAGCGCTGCCTGCAACGGGGAGGATCCGGCGCGGGACCGGTGCGATGACTGGACATGGCAGCCCTGGCACGGAGGGCACACGCCGGGGCCAAGGCGACCCCGATACGAAGCTCTGACGTGCAAGCGCCTGCCGGGACATCCGTCCACGCCCACCCCTGGAACGCGACCTTCCTGGCAGCGTTCCGCAGTGTCTGTTTAATACGACGCCGTCGCGCCGTTCCCTCTCTCCGCGACCCCCAATCTAATGCGTCCGCGCCTCTGGCCGGTCGCGCTGCCCGCTCCTCTCTCCGGCCTCCGGCCCTATCGCGGACCGGGTACGCTCGCGCCGCGCTCTCTGGCCGGGGCCGGCTGGGCACGAGACGGGCCGTCGGGAAAGAGCCTCCGTGGAGCGGGCGCGAACGCTTTGGGGAATGGACACCCCGACCTGCTCGCCGGACTCCGACCCGGCCGTACGTGGTCTGCGCCCGCGCTCGGTCCCGTCCGAGGTCGACCGGCCCCGCCGCTCTCGCCGTGCTCCTCGACTGCGCTGCGGGACCCCCAGCCACGACGGGGACGAGAATGGTCATCCTCCGAGAACGCCATGCGTGGGGTCGACGGGTGGTTGCCGGTTTCGCTGACCGTACTGCGTCACGCCAGGCTCGATTGGCCGGTGTCGTCACACGAGGAGGTGAGCATCACACCCCGGGTGACCACCGCCATTGGTAGGCCACCGCCGGGCGACGCCGCGATCTCGTGGCGACCACGAAAGCGGGCCACCGATTCCTGTTTCAGAGCCTTCCACGGTGGCGACGACCACAAGGCCCACTCGCTCGCACTAGTCTCGGCCCAACGCACGCGGCTATTAGCGGGGGCCGTTCGTGGACACCGACGAGAACGACGGGCGCCTCGGGCGGAAAATGGTTGTGAGGTTTCCGCGCGGGCAAAGGCGCGGGCTGCGGAGACGGGCGAGGGCAATCGGCCGGTTGCTGCCGACCTACCGTGACGCCGCCGCTGGGTCAGGCATCACCGTCTTCCCCGTGGATCGACGTCTGCGGGTCACCCCCCCCCTGGACCTCGCCCCGGACGGAAGCAGCGCTTCCAAGGCCGGCCCGTCGCGCAGAGTTGTCTAGCCGTCCGTGATCCTGCCGACGAGGGTGAGTGGATGGGCCGGCCGCATGCGGCGGTGGGGGCCGGGTCGTCAGGACTTGATGGTGTGGCGGCCGTCACCCTGGCCGGGCCTTGTTCACGATCGCGCGCCGGTACGGCACGGCCCGGGGACTTCCTCGCTCGATCTGCTCCTCGTGTTTCGCGGCGACGGCAGCCCCAGGTCCGGCGCGTCAGCGAGGACCTCGCGCAGGATGTCGGGCCTGCGTGCCGCAGGTGGTGCGCAGACGGACGTCGCTCTGAGTACACGTGGACGATGGACCGGGGCGGGAAAATCGGTCCGTTCCGTGTCGGACCAGGGCTCCTGGCGGCCCCCACCGGCACGTGGCCGGGGGCGTCGAGGTGGTAGCTCCTTGTCGTTCGCGTCCGAGTGTTGCCAGGAGTGCGCGGGTAGAAGCCGGTGATCTGATCGCGGGTATCGTCCGCTGGCCCGTCCCACCGATCGCTGCACCCGTCGAGGAGGTGACACTATTGCGCACCCGGCACAGGCCGGTTCCGGGGATGGGGCGCCGAAGGAACTCGCCGAAGTAACCTGCGCCTCGACGGTCGCTGACGTGTTGGACCAGCCGAGGAGCGTTTGTCCCGTGTCGCGTTCAAGAGGGCTGCGGGGTGACCCGTACTCGGACAGGCACCGTTGACGCACGTTTCGCAGAGCTAATGCGCCCCTCCCGCGCGTCCCCGCCGCAGTCTCCCGACGGCAGGGGTGTGTCTATTACGCGAATCATCGGTATCATGTCGACATGGATGACCTCCCATGTGGCGCGGTGTGTGGTATTCCTTGTCCACAACCAATCAACCCGTAGCGTGAGACCGCCGCGTTCCACAGATCGTTAGTGCCGGGACCGGGAAAGCCGGACGAATGAGATGCTATAGATCCCGGTCGTGGTTCGGCCGCCCGGCCATGCCAGTGGCCTGCGCAGAGTGCCAGGCGCGGATCCGGCCCGGGGCGCGGCACCGCCTTGGCACCACGCGCCAGGGCCATTGCCCGCCGCACTGCTCCGACGCCTGCGGCCGTGCGCGCGATCCGTGAGCGGATGTCGTGACGCGTACCGGGTGGGGTGATCGGCGAACGCGGAGGCTATTCCTCGGCGCTACCCAGGCGATCAGCCGCTCGAACACCCCGCTGGTCGCCCCGGTCTTCAGGTCGATCAGCGTGAGGCGGCCCCGACGAAGAGGAGCAGTTGCTGCGGGCCCGGCCCTGTGGCCGAAGCGGAGGGGGTCGCGGCGCTTATTTTGCTGTCCGTGATGGGGTTGCGGGCCAAGGCCCTGTGCCGTCGAGATCCAGAGAGCCAGGAGCGACCTCGGTGGTCGTTGGTAGGTGGATGGTGGCCAGGCCTTCGTGCGGCCAGGCGGCCGGGGTGGAGTGTTAGTCATGGTGTGTCCGAGGGAACCGGCAACGCCGTCGATCGCGCGACGTCGGGCGGCATCGGCTCACGTGCCTGCGGCAAGCTGGGCCGTCCGGTCAGGTGTGCACCAGTACACCTCGGACCGGCGCCGGATCGGCGACACCCCAGGCATTCGCCGCGACAGGCCGTGCGCCCCACCTGCTCACACACTCCGCGCTCACGAGGTGGGCCTCTCGCAGACGCCCGGACTCGTAGCCAGCAGCTCGTCGACTTGTCGGGCGTCCGTAGCAAGTGCAGCAGCGCCTCGAGCTCGCGCCGGCCACCCCCGCGGTGTGTTGTTCTTGGCCGGCGGAGCATCGGCGGGGCCCGCGCCGGCGACGATCGCGGCCCACAGTCGCTGCCGTACCCAGGTGCCGCACCAGATTCGAAACACACGTCCACCGGGGCAGGACGGACACGGCGCGTCGAGGCAGGGCTTCGCCCCGGCGGCAACCGCACCCGGAAGCGGCCGACCGCTCGGGTCCGATCAGTGCAGCAAGGGCTGCCGTATTCAAGATTGTCTGTCACAGTCGGCTTGCCTATCCCCCCGGATAGCCCAGAGAAACGGCCCACCCGTATTTTCCAGGCCGCCCTACCCCCTTCCCGGAACGGGCGCTCAAAGCTCCCTAGCCATGAAATGGCGGTGTTTTACGGTCAGCCGCCTGTACCGCATGCGCGACCGGCGTGAAGGCGGCTCTAATGGGGGCCCTCCCATCCATGTCGGGGTAGCGTCTGCCCCGGCCGTACTTTCGAGGATTGACGAGCCCAGGACGGCCCGGCTCAAGGTCGTCCTGGGGTTCGCCGTCCGGCGGTGGGGGGTAGCCGTGGCAGGCGAACAGGAAACACGAACGCGCTGTCCACTGCCTCCGGTTTCGAAGATCTCAGCAGTTCGTTACAGATACGCGGCACTTTGGCCGGCCTCGTCACGCTCGTACACGCCGGTCAGCCGCTACCGGGGCCCTGGTCGCCGCGGTCGTGTCGACCACTTCCAACACCCGACCCGGACCACGTCCCCCGCGCCGCGGTAGGCGGGCGGTGCGAACCCGGTGACGGCGAGCGGACTTCGCGACCCTGCGCCAAGGTGCGGCACCGCCGTCCCGGAACCGGTCGGCGCCTCCGCGGAGCCGGATCGTTCGTTACGTGACCATGTCGAAACGGGGTTCTCAGTCGATCTGCTCGAACTGGATGGCAGCCGTAGGTTGAGTCGCCCCGTGGAAATTAAGCGCTGCGGACCGTGCTGGCCCGCGGCCTCGCGGAGGGCAACGCGTTTGATGCGCGAGCCCGAGCTCGCGCATCGCTTCGGACGCCGTCGGGCGGCGCTTCAGGTGCTCGACCGCTCCTCCGGGCTGTCCCCCGACAGGAAACCCTTCGGTTCATCAACGCTCTAGCTCGACCCCTGCGACGGAAAACGACGGCGGCCCCCGACTGCCGGAGCCGTTCCGCGCGCTCGGCGCAGTCGCGGAAAAAGAAGAGCGTGAGGATCGGCTCGGCGGTCCAGTTCCAGCGCGGTAAGGGCGAGAACCAGACCTCAAGGCCGAGCTCGGCGGCGGCGCCGGCGGCCAGCTCAGGCGGTACGTGGTCGCGCCGATTGATCTGGAACCGCGTTGCAGGCAGGTCGTCGCGGATGACGGCGAGGTTCGCGCCGGGACCACGGCGGGGTCGAAGTGGCTCGCGGGGGACGGCTCGGCCGTGCACGACGAATCCGGTGTCGAGGTCATTCCCCTCTTAGCATCGCATGGTGGCCGCGGTCCTCTCCGTCGGTGTCTGGCGGGTCGAGAGTGACAGGGAAAGTGCGTGCCACGCAAGTTGGCGCTTCCGCATATTTACGTGTGCGCAAGTTTTGCGGGCACGCAGTCACGCGGGACAGCTGGACACCGTGACGACAGCCACCACCGCGGGCGGCTGCGGGAACGCGGAAGAAGCGGGCCGCACGTCTGCGAGGCGCTGCGCGAAGGCGGCGCTGCGGCCTGGCCGTGGCGCGCGGACCGGACACAGGTGCGGCGTCGAGGACATCGCCGAGGCGGGCCGGCGGTTTCTCGCCGCGCCCTACAACAAACTACTTCGCCAGCCGCGGAGCAGGCCATCGTCTCACGCGGTGACCGCGGACCGGTAGGCCGCGCATCGCCGCGGCGGTCGCGGCCCCGGCCCGCAGGAGTGCGCACGATCTGGGCCGACGCCGTCACCGAAGCAGTGGTCGAGGCAGTACACGAACACCGGGCGAGCGTGAACACCGGGCCGCTGCTGCTGCACTCACCACCACGGACCGCCCCCCCCCCCCCGTGCGCGACGCGTTCCTCGACACCACGGCCGGGCATCGAGCTCCCTATCACCGCCGGTGATCGCCGAAACGCACTGGGAAAACGCCGTGAAGCCCAACCCGGCCCGCGTTCCTCGCGCGGCAAGCGTGACCGCGGCGGTGCGCATCTCGCCCCTGGAAGGCTGGCGCAGGCCTCGCGGCGAGGCGGAGACCGCCCCCGGAGTCTCGCCGCGGAGGACGGCTCGGTGCCCTACCGGTTCATGAGCGTCGCGCGGACCCAACTCCGCGCGGCGTTGGCCCCGCTCGACGCACCGCGTTTGGACGCCGCCGGTAGCAACAACGCCGCTGAGGCAGCACGTGCACCGACGCAGCTGGGGCATCTCGCCGTCCCCCTGAACATCACCACGACCCGCGCGACTCCCCCCTCGCTATGGACGGGATCCGTGCGCACCACTCGCCCCCGGTGCGCCCGCTATCACAGACGGGCCTTTGCAACTTCCGGCCAGCAGGGAGCGCTTCCTCCGCATGACCCAGCCAGAACGCAGGCGACAGGGCGCAGCGGTCCGCAGAGCACTCGCGCTCACGATGGAGTCGCCGGTTTCAAGCCCCCTCATCGTCAAGCCAAAGCGGTGTCTCAGGGACGGACCCCGATGCACGGTTCCTGCTCCCCCGGTTCTCCGGGCCGCGTGCGAGCCGCCGCGTCGGTGACGCGGACGGGCTGGACGGAGATCCGTCCCGGGGTGCGAGGGGAAAGCACCAGCGCGGACGACCGCGAGGATCCAGGAGCGAAGCATGATTCCGCACAGGACCTTCTCTCGTCGAGCGACCGGAAGTATTAGTTGGACGTGCAGGCGACCACGTGGATCACGACCAACAGCCCGACGTCTTCGAGGCCTGCACCGGGTGTCAGTGTAAGACGACGGAGGCGTCGTCGTGCCGTCGCTGTGGGCGCGGCGCGCGTCGCGCCAGGTCGAGGCTGTGGTCGGCGGCACCCACAGGTTCGAGGCGGGGCCGAGTCAGGAAGACTGGCATGGCCAGGGCAGCAGCGACCCGGCGACGGCGCCGTCCCGGCGATGCGTCACGCGACACTGGACGGCATAGCTCGCCGCGCTGTTCTCTCGACGCCACCTCCTGCCCGGGCCCACGCGGTCCATGCCAGGTCGTCCGTCTCGAGCCGGCCTTTTTGTGGATCATAACACGCTTTTGGGTTCACGGCCTTTCGTCACAGGCCACCGCCGACAGAAGACCGCGCCCCGGCTCGTTCCCCATAGGATTTCCTTGGCGGCCTCAGTCCGCGCCCGCAGCGGGACGGAACGGACCCCACTCGGCGAAGGGGATGACATCCTGGGCCGCACCACGATTGTCGGGGTAAATTGTTCGGCTGGCCTCGAGGGGCAGGCGCGCCTCACCGAAGCCCGCGGAGCGGCAAAGAACCCTCCGGTGTACGGTCGGCGGGGCGGGCCCGATGGACATCTGCCGTGTGCATCCTCTGTGTATCTCCGACACGAAGCTACGCTTCGCCGACAGCTTCACGGGTGACCCTGTCGTCACGTTCTGTTCGGTGTGAAGGCAATCCCGTTGAGAAGCTCGCCTCTTGCCACTGCTTCCGCCAGTTCTCCTCGGCCCCGGGAATGTCGTCGCCGCCGCACCCGCCGCATCGGCCGGTCGATACCGGCCGGGCGCGCCACCGCCGTCGGCGGGCGCCCGGCTGTGCTCACTCCGGAGGACAAAGGAGGCTGGCAGCAAGGCGGCTAATCGGAAACGTATCAACCGGGTGCGTCAACGAGGACTGCTCCGGGGGGGGGGGGGCCCCCCCCGGCCTACGGACGACCTCCCACTGCACCGCGTTCGGCGCCGTCCTCGTGATGTGGGGAAGATCGTGGTCTGGAGACCCGGCACTCCCGGGTCTGTGAATGCGTGTCCTCGACCGTCACGCGACGGTCCGCTGGGTAGACGATGACATCGAGTTTACGACGTAGACCCCTCGGCCGGCACGGACGGCCCATCACGTCCGGGATCACCGGCACGTACGGACGAGAATCATTACCCCTCCTTGTGTATCACAGACGATCTCCATGTGGTGCCAGACACCCCCGGGCCCCACAGCACGCGCAGAACGCGCCGTAGACAAACCACTCTGTCGAGTACGCTCCGTCCGCTCCGTCAGCCCCGCTGAGAGGGTGGCGGTCGTCTCCAGGCACCTGAGTATACGGGCAGCTGGTCCAGCAGCATCCGGTTGCGGACCTC
The DNA here is from genome assembly GCF_039535865.1 of Streptomyces thioluteus. Taxonomy (NCBI): domain Bacteria; kingdom Bacillati; phylum Actinomycetota; class Actinomycetes; order Kitasatosporales; family Streptomycetaceae; genus Streptomyces; species Streptomyces thioluteus. Next base: position 1,108 of record NZ_BAAAXZ010000040.1, on the reverse strand, counting down.
GACCAGGTAGTCCAGGGCAGATACCGATGCATCAGGCTGCCCGGGCGCCCGCGCCAAGGCGTGCCGAGTCGGACGAAGAGCTCCGTGGCGTCGCCCCAGGGCAACCAGCTTCATGGCGACTGCGCTGCGCACACGCGCCGAACGGATCGCCTGCGCCTCCAGTTACCAGGCCGGATCCGTTTCGGCGTTGACCAGATGCGGACGGCCAGGTGTCGGTCGAGGACCAGCGGGGGGCGGCACGCGGCCCCGACCCGGAAGCCGCATCTACCGGCGCTCCCACCTGGGGCCAGTGCGGGTCCGCGCGAGCCTCAGGACCCGCTGAGGTGTCCGGTCACTCCATTCCCCGTAGCGGTGTCCGTCGGAGTGAGCAGGCTCAACAGACCTCGGACGGGGTACTCAGGATCCAACGCCCACGGGTATCCGGGTGCCACAACACTGCAAACACAACGCACTCCTCTACGGGATCGGCGGATGGCGAAGGGGAGAACGGCTGTGACCGGGGCGGGGCACGACGAAGATCCGCAGTTCCTGACACGGCGACCCACACCGTCGACACTAGCCCGGTGCTTCGGCGGGCCCCAGGAAAAAGCGAAGACGGCATGGGTCCGTCCGGCGAGGCGCCTCCCCGACTAAGGGCGGACCGCTCGCACCCTGGCGAGCCTCCACGGTCGGGGCCGATGGCACGACGCCCGGCAGGTACGGCCCGTGCCAGGACCGGACCGTTCCGGCCCATCGGCCCGGCACGGGCCCTGCGTCAGTTTCTTGTGCCGCGACCGGTAGACGGCGACACGTCGGCCGATGGATATCTTCGGGCCTGCACCGCCGTCCGAGCGCCAGGATCAGCCGTGGCGACGACCCCCGGGTCACTCCCACCCCACAACATGGTCCACGTCCCGTGTGAAGACAGGCCACCGGGCGCCACTACGACTCCTAGCGGGCATCTCCTGAGCGAGGTCCCCTGGTACCCCGTGCTGGACGAACCCTGGCCCAGTTTGTACGACTGACCGACACTATTGTTTCACCACGCATGCCACGTCGTTCGTCCCGGTCATTTGCTCGTGCGCTCGCAGGGGCCGCATAGGCAGCTGGCAGTGCGGCGGCACCACGC
>NZ_BAAAXZ010000039.1:0-11807 GCF_039535865.1 Streptomyces thioluteus | reverse complement strand
TTGTTCGGTAGATTTGTATTAATAATTAATGATTTATTACGGGGAGTACGTCATGGCAGGACAGGAGGAGCGAGGGTTCTGGCACGTGGGGGGGGAACGACGCAGAGGGTGAGAGGGGGGGTAGGGGCGCCAGGAGCGCGGAGGGTGGCGGAGGCAACAGCTTAAACGTGAGGCGGCGGGAGGCGTTGTGAGAGAGGGGTCAGGGAAAGGGATGGGGGTAAGCTGGCGCGCGAGGTTTGGTGGACGCTGTGGGGAGGTCAGCAGTGTACGCGCGTGGCATTGTGGGGTGGTGGCGGGGCAGGGGGGCCGGGTGGTGGGGGGAAGGGTGGGGGGTTGGGCGGCGGTGGGGGGGGGGGTGGGGGACGGTTGGTGGATCGTGGAACGTGGGCGAGGATGGTTAAAAGTTGTAGTTGGACTTGAGTAAGTAAGGTAGACGTAGTGCTCTTGACCTTATTTGTAGAGTGAATAACAAAGTTGTAGTATAACGTGGACCGACCCCCCGGCCGGACGAAGCCGCGTCCCACCTGGTTTCTGCGGCCGTCACGGCGAAGTACGTCAGCCAGTGCGGCGGTGGTCCCCTGCGGGAGCCGCTCGTAGCCCCTGCATCCCGCCCACGGGCCGTCCGCCACCTGATGACGTGGTAGCCGGTGGCACCTCGGGGACGGCTCGGACCTCGATGCGCCAGCGCCGCCTGGTACGAAGGTCAGGGAGCCCGTCGACGTCCTTGGTCGCGGATAGCTCGTTGCATCCGACGGTCAGGGGCGCCGGGGCTCAGAAAGTTGACCACCTCGCAGCCCCGGAGGGTGAGGAAAGTTCGCGCGCGTCCCCCAGAGGCTCGAGACGAGTCCTCGAAGGGGTCGGAGACGATCGCCATCCCGCCCAGAGAGGTCAGCACCTCCTGCGGCATGACGAACCTTGTCGCACCGTGCGCGGCGGACCTGCGCACCGGGCCGACGCCTCGGCAACTCGGCGACCGCCGAGGTAGGTGTCCCACACCGTGGGCGGCGGCGTGTGCCTGCCGTCCCGGTCCGCCGTGGGAGTGTGTGGTGTGGCCGACGTGCCGTGGCCACCGCCCTGGCCGTTTCAGGTCGTGTGGCACAAAGGCGCCGAGTACCCGCCGGTCTCCGCGGCCCGGGCTCGCCCTGCCAGCCGAAGAGGTCCCGGTTGTTAGAAGTCGAGCGCGGCGCGCTGGTCCCGGCGCCACTGAGATCGGCCCAGCAGTGCTCGGGCGTAACCGCTGCGTACTGCCGACATGCCTCAGCCTGGGCCCGGCACGGGTCGTCGCCACTACGGTGGCCCGGGGCTACGCCGCGGGCGGCACCATCGCCCGCCGTTACGTCGATACCGGCGCGCGCGCCACACGGCACGTCGTCCAGCGCGATTGCGGCCCCGTCCAGCAGGTGCGGCTCGCCCCGACGGACATCCCGGGCTGCGCGGGGGTCCAGGACCGTGGACACTCCGCCCAACTCGGTCAGTGCAGGCGACGACCACGCGCTCGCCACGGCACGCCGTCCAGGCGCGCTGATCCGCGTACGCCAGCGTCGGGAAGACGCGCCGCGCGCGTTCTCCGATCCCGCTTGGGGTCGTAGTACGTGACCTGCCCGCCCTGGAGGTGGATCCGCCCGTCGACAGTGCAGGCGGGCGAGTCCCGGACGTCGTCCGGTCTAGCTCCGGCGTTGTAACGTCGCCCCAGCACCGGCCACGCTGCCGAGAAGCTGCCGCCCACGGTCTCCCGCGCCAGCTCCACCATTGGCCGCGGCGGCGCATGTTGATGGAGTCGGACCTCGCGGAGGAAGGTCCAGGCCTGGTCGGCGCCGAGCTCGCCCGCCCGCGCCATGAAGGCGCGGATGTCCCTTCGCACAGGCAGCCGCCGCCGAAGCCGATCCCGGACGCAGGACTTCTTCCCGATCCGCTCGTCGTGCCGATGGCCTCCGCCAGCATGGCCACGTCGCCGTCCGCCGCCTCGCAGACCTACGGCATGGCGTTGATGAAGGAGATCTCGTGGCGAGAAGGAGTTCGCGGCGGTCTTGACCAGTCTCGGCGGTCGGGTAGTCGGTGACGACGAAACGGCAGAGCCCTCGCCGACCCGGCCGTCGCGGATACACCTCGACGCAGCACTTCTCCGCGCGCGCTGCGCCCGGGACGCCGACTACGATCCGGTCGGGGTGCAGGTGTCCTCGACGGCGAAGCCTCGCGCAGGAACTCCGGTTCCAGGCGAGCTCCACCTCCGCGCCGGCCGGGGCGAGTTCGGCGATCATGCGCGCCAGCCGGGCCGCGGAGCCCACCGGCACGGTGGACTTGCCGACGACCAGCGCGGGGCGGTGCAGCAACGGCGCGAGCGAGGCGACGGCGGCGTCGACGTACGACATGTCGCACGCGTACTCGCCGTGCTTCTGCGGGGTGTTGACACAGACGAAGTGGACGTCGCCGAACTCCGCGACCTCCTCCCAGGAGGTGGTGAAACGCAGCCGCCCGCTGGAGCCCGCCAGCCCCGCGACATGCTTGCCCAGCAGCTCCTCCAGCCCCGGCTCGTACATCGGGACCTCGGCGCGCGAGAGCATCTCGATCTTCTCGGGGACCACGTCGAGGCCCAGCACCTCGAAACCGAGTTCGGCCATGGCCGCGGCATGGGTCGCGCCGAGATAGCCGGTGCCGATCACGGTGATCTTGGGGGCCATGCGTGCTCCAGAGACGTACGGAGGTGCCGATTGCGTGGCCGAGCATAGTCGGGGCCCCGGTTGGGGAGATTCCGGGTGATCGGGTGCTGTCGGCAAGCTCACGTATCCCGGCCTGGAGCGGCGCCCCTACAATCGCGGTTACTAATCGGTAATTAACATGCGCTCTTGGGGAGTTTCGCCGTGGCGGGAAACAAGGACTTCGACCTGTACAAGGTGTCCGAGGAGCACGACGAGCTCCGCAAGGTCGTGCGCTCGCTGGCCGAGGCGAAGATCGCGCCGTTCGCCACCGAGGTGGACGAGGAGGGCCGCTTCCCGCAGGAGGCCCTCGACGCGCTGGTCGCCGCCGATCTGCACGCCGTGCACGTCCCGGAGGAGTTCGGCGGCGCCGGTGCCGACGCGCTGGCCACGGTCATCGTGATCGAGGAGGTCGCCCGCGTCTGCGCCTCGTCCTCCCTGATCCCGGCCGTCAACAAGCTGGGCTCGCTGCCGGTCGCCCTGTCCGGCTCGGACGAGCTCAAGAAGCGCTACCTGGCCCCGCTGGCCAAGGGCGACGCGATGTTCTCGTACTGCCTGAGCGAGCCCGACGCGGGCTCGGACGCGGCCGGCATGAAGACCCGCGCCGTGCGCGACGGCGACTTCTACGTGCTCAACGGCGTCAAGCGCTGGATCACCAACGCCGGCGTCAGCGAGTACTACACGGTGATGGCCGTGACCGACCCGGAGAAGCGCTCGAAGGGCATCTCCGCCTTCGTCGTCGAGAAGTCCGACGAGGGCGTCTCCTTCGGCGCCCCGGAGAAGAAGCTCGGCATCAAGGGCTCCCCGACCCGCGAGGTCTACCTCGACAACGTCCGCATCCCCGCCGACCGCATGATCGGCGCGGAGGGCACGGGCTTCGCCACCGCGATGAAGACCCTGGACCACACCCGCGTCACCATCGCGGCCCAGGCCATCGGCATCGCGCAGGGCGCCCTCGACTACGCCAAGGGGTACATCAAGGAGCGCAAGCAGTTCGGCCGGGCGATCGGCGAGTTCCAGGGCATCCAGTTCATGATCGCCGACATGGCGATGAAGCTGGAGGCGGCCCGGCAGCTGACCTATGCGGCGGCCGCGAAGTCCGAGCGCCAAGCCGCCGGAGGTGAGAAGGAAGCCCTCACCTTCTTCGGCGCCGCGGCCAAGTGCTACGCCTCGGACGCCGCCATGGAGATCACCACCGACGCCGTCCAACTGCTCGGCGGCTACGGCTACACGCGCGACTACCCGCTGGAGCGGATGATGCGCGACGCGAAGATCACGCAAATCTACGAGGGCACGAACCAGGTGCAGCGCATCGTCATGGCGCGCAACCTGCCGTAGTTCCCTCACGGAGGTCCGGAACGGTCGCTTGCCGCGCGGCCGTTCCGGACCTCGGCGGTGGGGCGTTCCTCAAGGGTGATGTCCACGCCGCGCGCGCTGTGGTGGTAGGCCGGGGAGAAGCCGGCGCGGGCGAGGGCCCGTTCCTGGGACGCGGTGGTGCGGGCGACGTCCTGGCGGGCGCCGGCGGAGACGTGGGTGCAGGTGATGCGCCAGACGCGGGACGTGTGGGCCAGGCGCTGCTGCAGAAGAGCCGGGTCGGCGGGCAGGTTGTCCAGGGCGCCGAGCCCGGCGGCCGTGTCGGCCCTGCCCAGGTCGGGGCGGCCCGTGAACGCCTCCTTGAAGGCGGTGGCGATCAGACCGCACCGGGCGCCGCTGAAGAGGACGGCGTCGCCGGGGGCGTCGTGGATGCGCAGGGTTCTGAGCACTTCGCGGGTGTCCCACGGGCGGCTGTCCTCCTGGCGGATGGCGAGGTGGGACGCGGCGACGGGCACGGCCGTCAGGAGCACGAACAGCACCTGTCGGCGCGGGGGGACGACGGTGGCGGCCGTCGCGAGCAGCAGGGCCAGGGCCGGCAGGCAGAACAGCAGGTAGCGGTAGGCGAAGAGGGGATGGCCGAGGGAGACGGCCAGGAGGAGCAGCGGGGGGACGACCAGCCAGGGCGCGCCGACGGCGAGGGCCAGGGGCGGGGCCTGGTGCCTGCGCAGCACGAGGAAGGTGAGGGCGGTGAGGGCGGTGAGGGTGAGCAGGAGCTTCAGCGCGGTGGGGAGGGTGTCCTGGCCGGGGGTGAGGAGCCAGGTGAAGTAGCTGAGCGGCGTTCCGGCGGTGACCGGTGCGGCGTCGCCCACGGCGGAGCTCTGGGCGGAGCCGAGGATCAGCAGCGGGACGACGGCGGCGACGCCCGCGGCCTGGGCCAGCAGGAGGCGTAGGACGACGCGGCGGCCGGGGCGCCGGAGGGCCACGGTGACCGCGTGGGCGGCCAGCAGAAGCAGTCCCAGTACGTTGAACCAGCCCAGCAGGGCGATGAGTACGGCGTAGCCGGCCACCCACCGGGCCTTGCCGGACAGGGCCTTCACCAGGGCGCCCGTGGCCAGCACGGCCACCGCCATGACGAAGGCGAACGAGCGGGCCTCCTGCGCGTACCGCGACGCGGTCGGCAGAACGGCGAGCAGCAGCCCCGCGTACAGCCCGAGGCGTGGGCCACCGAGCAGCCGCCCCAGCCACACCAGGCCGGCCACCGCGACGGCCACCGCCATCGCGGAGGGCACCCGTGTCAGGAACTCGTTGAGGCCTCCGGCCGCCTGCCCGACCAGGTACATCAGCACGTAGTGCAGGCCGTGCACGGCGTCGACCCGCCCCAGCAGCTCCATCAGCTGCGGCCAGGACCGCCGTGCCACGTCGATGGTGACGATTTCGTCGGTCCATGCGGAGGGGTCCGTGTTCCCCCACACTCCGAGGCCCAGCCCCAGGACCGGCGTCGCCCACCCGGCCGCGCGCGTCCAACGGGCACGGCCGGCGGACGCGCCGGGTATGGCGGAGTGGGGCGAGGTGGCTGTCACGGTGATGCTTTCGTCGCTGGCGTTCCCGCACCGGGTGGTGCCGGGACGGGCGGCGAACAGCATCGTGTGCGACACCGAGCAGGATGCGCCCCCACGTTCGTACCAGTATGTCCCATACCGGCTCAGTGCCCGAAAGGGCGGCGCTCAGCCGTCCAGCTGCCCGATCGTCGCCACCGACGGGCCCCGGCGGGACCGGACGTCCCGCGCGACCGCCTCCGCGTCGCGCAGCACCCGCACGGCGTTCTTCCACGTCAGCTTCGCGAGGTCGGCCTCCGACCAGCCGCGGCGCAGCAGCTCCGCGATCAGGTTCGGGTAGCCGGCCACGTCCGCCAGGTCCGCCGGCGTGAACGCCGTCCCGTCGAAGTCGCCGCCGATGCCGATGTGGTCGACGCCCGCCGCCTCCCGCATGTGGTCCAGGTGGTCCGCGACCGTCGCCGCCGTCGCGACCGGGCGGGGGCGGGACGCCTCAAAGGCGCGGTGGACGGCCATCGCCTCGGCGGTGGTGTCGAGGTGGTGGAAGCCGTGGGCGCGCATGTTCTCGTCCGCCGCCGCGGTCCACTCCACCGCCTCCGGCAGGATGAACTTGGGGACGAACGTGGCCATGGCCACGCCCCCGTTCGCGGCCAGCGAGGCCAGCACGTCGTCCGGCACGTTCCGCGGATGGTCGCAGACCGCCCGCGCCGACGAGTGCGAGAAGATCACCGGCGCCTCGCTCACCCGCACCGCGTCCCGCATCGTGTCGGCGGAGACGTGCGAGAGGTCGACGAGCATGCCGACGCGGTTCATCTCGCGGACGACCTCCTCGCCGAAGCGGGTCAGGCCGCCGGCCCGGCGCTCGTCCGTCGCCGAGTCCGCCCACGGAATGTTGTCGTTGTGGGTGAGGGTCATGTAGCGCACGCCGAGCGCGTACAGGGAACGCAGCGTGGCCAGCGAACAGTTGATGCTGTGGCCGCCCTCGGCGCCCATCAGGGACGCGATGCGGCCCTCCGCCCGCGCCGCCTCCATGTCGTCCGCGGTCAGCGCGAGCCGCAGGTCATCCGCGTAGCGCTCGGTCAACTGCCGGACGATGTCGATCTGTTCCAGCGTGGCGCTGACCGCGTCGTCGCCGGTCATGTCGCTGCGCACGTAGACGGACCAGAACTGGCCGCCCACGCCGCCGGCGCGCAGCCGCGGCAGGTCGGTGTGGAGGCCGGAACCGCTCTGGTCGGTGGCGATGTCGCGCCGGTCCAGGTCGTAGGCGACCTGCTGGCGCAGCGCCCAGGGCAGGTCGTTGTGCCCGTCGACGACGGGGTGCGCGGCGAGCAGTTCGCGGGCGCGGGCGAGTTCGTCCATGGTCACTTCCCGAATCCGAAGCCGGTGGTGCCCTCGACCTTGGCGCGCAGCCGCCGCCCCTTCTCCGTCGCCTCCTCGTTGAGCTCGTCCTGGAAGTGCTGCATACGGGTGCGCAGTCCGCCGTCGTGGGCGGCGAGCATCCGGACGGCGAGCAGTCCGGCGTTGCGGGCGCCGCCGACCGAGACGGTGGCGACCGGCACCCCGGCGGGCATCTGCACGATGGAGAGCAGGGAGTCCATGCCGTCCAGGTACTTCAGCGGCACCGGCACGCCGATCACCGGCAGGGTGGTGACGGAGGCCAGCATGCCGGGCAGATGGGCGGCGCCGCCCGCCCCCGCGATGATCGCCTTGAGGCCGCGGTCCGCCGCGCCCTCCCCGTAGGCGACCATCTCGCGGGGCATGCGGTGCGCGGAGACGACGTCCACCTCGTAGGGGACGTCGAACTCGGCCAGCGCCTGGGCGGCGGCCTCCATCACGGGCCAGTCGGAGTCGGAGCCCATCACGATGCCGACGACAGGGGAACTGCTCATTCGGTGATCGTTCCTCGCAGGTATCCGGCGGCGTGGGCGGCGCGCTCGCGCACCTCCGCCAGGTCGTCGCCGTAGGTGTTGACGTGTCCGACCTTGCGGCCGGGCTTGACGTCCTTGCCGTACATATGGATCTTCAACCCGGGGTCGCGCGCCATGCAATGGAGGTACGCGGAGTACATGTCCGGATAGTCGCCGCCCAACACGTTGGCCATCACGGTCCACTTGGCGCGCGGGCGGGGGTCGCCGAGCGGGAGGTCGAGCACGGCCCGGACGTGGTTGGCGAACTGCGAGGTGATCGCGCCGTCCTGGGTCCAGTGCCCGGAGTTGTGCGGGCGCATCGCGAGCTCGTTGACGAGCACCCGCCCGTCGCGGGTCTCGAAGAGCTCGACGGCGAGGTGGCCGACGACCCCCAGCTCCTTGGCGATCCGCAGGGCGAGCTCCTGCGCGTGCGCGGCGAGTTCGCCGGAGAGGTCCGGCGCGGGGGCGACGACCGTGTCGCAGACGCCGTCCACCTGGATCGACTCGACGACGGGGTAGGCGACGGCCTGGCCGTGCGGGGAGCGGACGACGTTGGCGGCGAGCTCGCGGGCGAAGTCCACCTTCTCCTCGGCGAGGACGGGCACCCCGGCCCGGAAGGGCTCCGCCGCCTCGCGCTCGTCGCGCACGACCCAGACGCCCTTGCCGTCGTAGCCGCCCGCGGACGGTCTTGAGGACGACGGGAAAGCCGTCGCCCTCGTCCGCGAACCGGCGCACGTCGGCCGGGTCGTCCACGATGCGGTGGCGCGGGCACGGGACGCCGATCGCGTCGAGCTTCGCGCGCATCACGCCCTTGTCCTGGGCGTGCACCAAAGCGTCGGGCCCCGGGCGGACGGGGATCCCGTCGGCCTCCAGGGCCCTGAGGTGTTCGGTCGGAACGTGCTCGTGGTCGAAGGTGATGACATCGCAGCCTTGTGCGAAAGCACGAAGGGTGCCGAGGTCGCGGTAGTCACCGATGACCACCTCACTGACGACCTGCGCAGCGGAGTCCTGCGGAGTGTCGCTGAGCAGCTTGAACTGGATGCCGAGGGGGATGCCCGCCTCGTGGGGTCATGCGCGCGAGCTGGCCGCCGCCGACCATGCCGACTACCGGGAACGTCACGCCCCCAGGGTATCCGTACGCACGACCGGCCCCGTCCGGCCCTTGGGCGATCCTCCAAGCGCGGGCCCCCCGCGGGTTCGCCCGGCGTTCATCCACACCCCGGACCGCTCCGGAGCGCGCTCGCTAGCATGGAGGCTTGTGCCCCACGCCCTGACCGCCCATCCACACGGACCCTACGGAGCCTGACGAACCTATGAGTCATCGGCGCACAGTGCGTTCCCGGCTGGAGCGGCTGGCCCGCGAAATCGCCAAGTTCGGCGCGGTCGGCGCCATGGGATTCGTGGTCAACCTCATCGTCTTCAACATCTGCCGGCACGGCCTGGACCTCGCGGTGGTCCGCTCCGGCGTGATCGCCACGGCCGTCGCGATCGCCACCAACTACGTGGGCAACCGCTACTGGACGTACCGGGACTGCGACAGAAGCCGGCGCAGCCGGGAGATGACGCTGTTCCTGCTCTTCAGCGGCGCGGGCCTGGTCATCGAGAACGGCATCCTGGCGCTGTCGCACTACGGGTTCGGCCTGACCTCGTCGCTCGCGGACAACGTCGCGAAGAACGTGGTCGGGCTGGGGATCGGGACGGTGTTTCCGCTTCTGGTCCTACCGGACGTGGGTGTTCCGGACGCGGTCGGCGCAGAGCGCGGCGCCGGCGCGGACTGCCGAATCGTTCCTGGCCGACATCCCGGCGAACGTCCCGCGACAGCGGGCACAGACCCCCTCCCACTCCCGCTAGACGACCGCTCCCGCCGGACGACCGCTCCCGCCGGCCGGCACCGGGCCTCAGCCCTGCTCCGCCTCCATGCTGAGGAACAGGGCGAAGACCGGCGGGCTCTGCTGGAGCAGCTCCAGTCGGCCCCCGTCCGCCTCGGCCAGGTCCCGGGCCACGGCGAGCCCGAGCCCGGTGGAGTTCCGCCCGCTGACCGTCCGCTCGAAGACCCGCGCGCCCAGGTCGGTGGGGACCCCCGGCCCCTCGTCGGAGACCTCGACGACGGCCTGGTTCCCGGTGATCCGGGTGCGCAGCGCGACCGCGCCGTCCCCCGTGCGTCAGGGAGTTCTCGATCAGCGTCGCGAGCACCTGGGAGACCGCGCCGGGCGTGCCCACGGCCCGCAGGCCCTGCTTGCCGGAGCGCACCAGGGCCCGGCCGCCGGCCCGGATCGCGGGCCGCCACTCGTCGAGCTGCTGCTGGATGACCTCGTCGAGGTCGAAGGTGACGGCCGAACCGCTCTTCGGGTCGCGGGAGTTGGTCAGCAGCCGCTGGACGACGTCGGTGAGCCGCTCGACCTGGGTGAGGGCGATCGTCGCCTCCTCCTTGACCGTGTCCGGGTCGTCGGTGAGCGTGATCTCCTCCAGCCGCATGGACAGCGCGGTCAGCGGGGTGCGCAGCTGGTGCGAGGCGTCGGCGGCCAGCCGGCGCTCGGCGGTGAGCATCCGGGCGATGCGTTCGGCGCTGGCGTCCAGGACGTCCGCGACGCGGTCGAGCTCGGGGACGCCGTAGCGGCGGTGCCGGGGGGCGGGGGTCGCCGGAGCCCAGCCGCTCGGCCGTCTCGGCGAGGTCGTGAGCGGGGCGGTGAGCCGGTTGGCCTGCCGGACGGCCAGGAAGACCGCGGCGATCACGGCCAGCAGCGCCACGGTGAGGATCACCAGCAGCGTCCGTCCGACCTCCTTGCTGACCGTCGCCCGGGACTCCTCGACCCGCACGGTCTCGCCGTGCTCGCCGGACTCGGTCGAGGAGATCAGACCGCCCTCGGGGCGGCTGCCGATCTCGATGGGCGTCCGGCCGGGGATCTCGACCCGGGCGTACCGGTCCTCGGTGACCTGGGCGCGCAGCACCCCCGACTCCACCCGCTCGCCCCCGGCCAGCCGGCCCTCGACGATGCTCACCAGCCGCACGGCCTCGGACTGCACGCTTTCGCGCGCGCTGTTCTCGATCGTGCGGGTCTCGACGATGACGAGCGAGATGCCGAAGACGGCGATCACGACGAGGACGACGGCCAGCGTGGAGTTGATCAGTCGACGGCGCACGGCGGTGCTTCGGTCCCGGTTCTCTGAGCGGTCAGTTCTTCTCGAACCGGAAGCCGACGCCCCCGGACGGTGGCGATGTAGCGCGGGTTGGCCGCGTCGTCGCCGAGCTTCTTGCGCAGCCAGGAGATGTGCATGTCGAGGGTCTTGGTGGAGGACCACCAGGTGGTGTCCCAGACCTCGCGCATCAGCTGGTCGCGGGTGACGACCCGGCCGGCGTCCCCGGACGAGCACCCGGAGCAGGTCGAACTCCTTGGCCGTCAGCTGGAGTTCCTCCTCGCCCATCCAGGCGCGGTGGGACTCGACGTCGATCCGGACGCCATGGGTGGCGGTGGCCTGCTGGGGGGACTCGGCGGCACCGCGCCGGAGCAGGGCCCGGACGCGGGGCGAGCAGCTCGGCCAGGCGGAAGGGCTTGGTGACGTAGTCGTCGGCGCCGGCGTCCAGGCCGACGACGGTGTCCACCTCGTCGGCGCGGGCGGTGAGGACGAGGACGGGGAAACCCTGACCTTCGGTGCGCAGCCTGCGGCAGACCTCCAGACCGTCCATGCCGGGCAACCCGAGATCGAGGACGAGCAGATCGACGTCCCCCTTGATCCCGGCGGCAAGCGCGGCCGGACCGTCCTCACGCACCTCCACCTCGTACCCCTCGCGGCGCAGGGCGCGCGCGAGCGGCTCCGAGATGGACGCGTCATCCTCGGCGAGCAGTACTCGGGTCATGGAGGTGATGGTAGTCCGCTCGGGCGCACGTCAGAGCGCACTCCGGAGCACGGGCGGCAACGGATTGCCGAACCTTCTACCACTCCTGAACCGGCGCGAATGGTTCCGTATATCACTGTGATCCACGTCTCAACCCCCTCCAAACCGGGGCGGGGTGTGACGTATGGTTACCGGAAGTCTTGGCACCAATGGGGGACCTTCGGCACGACGGTAACGCCGGAGGTCCCCGTTGTGCACGGGCCCGGAACCCGATCGGCTGCCGCCGGTCCCGTTCCTCAGTGAATGACCTGACGGCCGGGTCCGTCGCGCGAAGGAGCGCGGGGGCGTGGATCCCGGAGTACGGCCGCTCTGCCGGCTCTCCCCAGAGGAGAGGCGAACCCCAAGGGCGTGGGGGCGAGCGGTGCCGTAACCGGTGCCGGCCAACCCCCATACGGGCGCGCAGCAGCTCCACGCGCGTCCTCGGAACCCAAGGATCGACCACATG
>NZ_BAAAXZ010000038.1:0-18090 GCF_039535865.1 Streptomyces thioluteus | reverse complement strand
CGTCAGCCCCTCCACCGTCCACCTCGCCATGCTGCGCGCTGCGGCCCACCCTCAACCTCGACACTCGTTCCAGTACGAAGGCCCCGGACCGCCGCCGCCGAGATGCCCGCACAACTACTGGGCTGGCCACCACCTCTCCTTAACGGTTCTGTGGTAATTACCAGACATTGCCTTTCGATCGCCTCGGGTCCGCCATCTTCTCGCTGCGAAGCCCGCTTCTGGAAGAGCGGATATTACCGCCTTGGTCTCGGTCGAAAACTTCCGCAGCGTGGTCTCGGCCGATCGTAGGCCTCCGTCGAGGTCAGCACCATGATGGGTTCTATTACTTCGAGACCTCACCCACATTTCAACAATGGGCCGGATTGTCACCTCAACTCGTTTCAACTCACGCTGTTGTCACTGCTACTTCCTGCGGCGCTTTCCCGGCTAATATGGAGTGGTGTGGGGTGGCGGCGACAACAGAGAACCGCCGTACTGTGGTACCATCCTTTTCCGTACGCTCTGCGGTAAGGAAGTTGCCGGTACGATGAACTGCATTTTGGGGAGCCGTGCGCGCACTTCAAGCTAGTACCCTTGTATGTCCAGGTACTACTGTCCGTGCCAACCAACCTTACGACGCCGTGAACGTTCGTGCAGTCGTTGGATCCCACCAACGAGCCCCTTTGTGGCCCGAGTCAGTTGTGCCTGGCTGTCCGTGAGCCCTGCGTGTAACACTGAGTCGTGCTGAACGCTGGATCGCGTGTCTTTTTCGTCCCATCCCCTATCCAAGCTGATGCCCCTGCCAACGCCTAATGTCGTATCGCCTGGTCCTTTCTTCTGGACTACTGTGGCCATCTTAAGCCGCTACCACGCCGTATACGTGGCATCCACACAACGTTCCGGAGCGGACCTTTCATGCCCTCGCGACCGCCACCACTATCTTGATCGCTAGTCGGCGGGCACCGTTATCAAACCAAGGTCATTATAGTGCGTACCTTGTCGCCTATCCGGGCTGCGCGAGAGCGTCATGTAGTAGGGTTCGGCGCCGTCGATGCACTAGTGTCTTCACTGCTTTGTAGCGTCACCAATCTCTGCCGGCCCGTGGCCCATTAGTTCGGGTGCCTTGGTTCAAATGTTTTATCTACGGCTTACCGGCCTGGCGGGGGGGGAACATCATCCAACTTACTCGAATGCCTGGGAACTCCCTTAACTAGGCCGGTGTGCTACATGCGGCCGAACCAGTAGAGCCCGTGCATCCCACGATGGCCCACTACTACTCTCTCGCTTGCCCCCAACTAAATAGCGCTTTACTCACTCTGGCCCAATCCGCCAGTGGCTGACATGGGGGGGGTTGAGCGGGAATGTTACCTGGTCGCGTCAGGGTCTCCCGGACCTATCTTACCTCCTGGTGTACAATCTCGTCATTCGGGGACAAACGGTTCTGCGCCGATAACTGCGGCACCTTGCGGTCTCCATGGCCTCTGCATTTCGTGGCGGACGTCATACGACTGCCGAAAACCCCCGACGTCATATCCTGCAACCCTCCCTTGCTCGCCCTCCTTTGATACACCGTGAATCTGCTGCTACTTCTCCACGTGAGGGTCCGACCGAGCACAGTTGCCCTAGAACGATCTCTAGTGGAACGCCGACATGCATCCGGCTTACTTAGCGCTTAACATCGTCGTACTCCGACGTTGCGCACTCGTACTCTCGCTATATTTAATGTATTGGCCTGTACTCATTGACTCCGACTAGCACAACGTGAACGGACCGTTCGACCTTAATTTCGTAACCTCGTGCGCGTCACCGTTTGCGTAAGACTTCTCCTTGTCTGTCGTCCATCAAACGAGTTCTGTTTCTCTTGCCCTTGCTGTCTATTCCCTGGTTCGGCACTTTCACCGCACTCCTGTGCTACTCACCCCGGAAGGTGCATGTGCCCACTTGCAGCTTAACTGGGTCGTGATCCCAATACGTCAGTCCCATCATCTTTCACTCATCAACTGCATGACTACATTGCTGGTGTCTCGTCGATCCCCGGCGCCCCAACCCGTCCGTCTTCCAGAAGACCCTGGCCGTCAACGACTTCTACCGGGCCGGCCCGCACGGGCCGTACCCGCTCGGCAACCTCCAGCTCATGGGCAAGGTCGACGCCGCGGCCGTCGCCACCGCCCACCCCCGCGTGCCCCGCCGCATCCTCGACGCCCTGACCGGCCACAGCATCGACTGGTGGCTCATCTCCGAGGACCTGCCCCGGATCGGCAACCGCGTCCTGCTCCGCCCCGACGGCGGCATCGCCCTCGACCGGCAGCCGGCGGGCGCCCGCGCCCACCGCCGCCTGGTGCGCACCGGGGCCCGGATGATGCGCCGCGCGGGCTGCCCGCTCGTCCTCACCCACCGCATGGGCATCGAGCACACCGGCCACCAGTGCGGCACCACCGTGGCCGGGCACGACCCGGCGCGCTCCGTCCTCGACCCGTACTGCCGCAGCCACGAGGTCCACAACCTCTACGTCGTCGACGGCGGCTTCTTCCCGTCGTCCGCCGCGGTCAACCCGACCCTGACCATCATCGCCCAGGCCCTGCGCACGGCCCGCCACGCGCCGGTCCTGCCGTGAACCCCCGCTGTCAGCAAAGGAATTCCGTCATGCCCGCACACCGGCTGTCCGCCGTCACCATCGGCGTCCCCGACCCCGCCGCGACGGCCCCCTACTACACCCAACTCGGCCTGCGCCCCCACGGCGACGGCTGGTTCTCCACCCGCGACGGCGGCCGCCAGCTGCGCCTCGTCCGCGCCCCGACCCGACGCCTGGTCGAGATGCGGATCGGCGTCGACGACCCCGACGACCTCGGCGCGGCCGCCCGCCGCCTGCACCGCCTGGGCATCGGCACGGCCCCGGGCCCCGGAACGCTCACCGCGGCGGACCCCGCCACGGGCGTACGGGCCGTGCTCCGGGTGGAGCCGCGCACCCTCGCACCGGCGACCCCGCCGACCCCGTACAACGGGCCCGGCCGCGCCGAACGCACCGACGACCGCGCCACCCGGCGTACTGCGCGCCGGCCCGATCCGGCCGAGCAAGCTGGGCCACGCCGTGCTCGGCACCCCCGACGCCCCCGTGACCACCGCGTTCTTCGGGTACGGCCTGGGCTTCAAGGTGAGCGACTCCCTGGGCGACGCCGGCGGCTTCCTGCGCTGCTCCACCGACCACCACAACATCCTGATCCTGGCGGCACCGTTCACCTTCCTGCACCACACCTCCTGGCAGGTCGACGACGTCGACGAGGTCGGGCGCGGCGCCATGACCATGCTGGAGGGCCACCCCGAACGCCACATCTGGGGCTTCGGCCGCCACCACATCGGGTCCAACTTCTTCTGGTACCTCAAGGACCCGGCGGGCAACTTCACGGAGTACTACTCCGACATGGACTGCATCATCGACGACCAGCTCTGGGAACCGGAGGTCTTCGACGTCAACGAGAGCTTCCTCAGCTGGGGACAGCCGCCCTCGCCCTCCTGGCTCGCCCCCGAGGACCTGGCCGGACTGATGATCGGCTCCCACTCCACCTGACCGCTCCACCTGACGCCCGGTACAACGAGAGATCGCCCCGGACGGCCGTTAGCGTCGGTGTGTGAGCGAAGAAGAGGATGTGAGCGAAGAAGAGGCCCGCCCGCCACGCGTCCTGATCTGTGACGACCACCCGCTGTTCCGCAGCGGCCTGAAGGCCGCCCTGGAGGGCGCGGGCGCGGCGGTCGTCGCCGAGGCCGAGACCGGGGCCGAGGCCCTCGACGCCGTGGCCCGGCAGCGGCCGGACGCGGTCGTCATGGACCTCTCCCTGCCCGACGCCTCCGGGATCGACGTCACCCGCCGGCTCACGGAGCGCCACCCCGGCCTGCCGGTGCTGATGCTGACCATGTCCGACGACGACGGGAGTCTGCTCGCCGCCCTCCAGGCCGGTGCCCGGGGCTACCTCGTCAAGGGCGCGGGCGCCGACGAGGTCCTGCACGCGGTCCGCACGGTGGCCGCCGGCGGCGCCGTCTTCGGCCCGGACACCGCCGCCCGCCTCACCGAGGTCTTCCGCCACGGCCTCCGGCACGACGCGGAGCAGCTCTTCCCGTCGCTCACCGCCCGCGAGGTGGAGATCCTGGAGCTCATCTCCCGGGGCCTGGACAACCGGCACATCGCCCGTCACCTGGTCCTCTCCGAGAAGACCGTCCGCAACCACGTCTCCCACGTCTTCGACAAGCTCCAGGTGACCTCCCGCGCCGAGGCCGTCGCCCGGGCCAGGGACGCGGGGCTGGGCGGAGAAGGCCCGGGCGACGGAGAAGTCCCGGGGGACGGGCACTGAGCGAGGGCCGCGGGTGAGCGAGCGGAGGGCGGCACGGGCCGGGCGGTCCCGCCCGGCCTTCGCGGCGTACGGGCTGACGCTCGTCTCCGCCGTCGTCTGGCTCCTCTTCGCCCTCACCCATCTGTACGACGCGCGGCTGGCCCCGTACATCATCGACCGCGGAGCCCTGGTCCTGGCCGCCATCGGGCTCGTCCTGCTCGGCGCCTTCATGACGGTCCACCGGCCGGACAGCGTCCCCGGCCCGCTGCTGATCGCGGCCGGGACCGCGCACGTCGCGTCGGAAGCCGCCCTGCTGGGCGCCGCCGCCACGCACGCCGGGCGCGCCGTCAGCGACGTCCTGTACGCCTTCGCCCTCTGCGCCTTCGCCCTGGCCGTCTTCACCTTCTACGCCCTGCCGCTGTACCTGCCGAGCGGTGAGCTGCCCCGCCACCGGATCTGGCGTCCGTATCTGGCACTGGTCGCGGTGTGGAGCCTGGTGCACGCCTTCACCGACCCCGGCGGCTTCCCCTCGCGCACCTACACGCTTCCCCGCCCGGCGGACAGCGGCACATGGGCGCGCCTGCACACGGCGGTGGCGGACCACGCCCCGCTCGTCCCGCCGATGACCTGCATCCTGCTGATCGGCCTCACCGTCATGGCGGTGCGCTGGTGGCGGGCTCCCGACCGGCGGCAGATCGTCCCCCTCCTGCCGTACGTGCTGTGGCTCGTCTTCGTCTACATCGCCTACCTCTTCCCGCTGGGGGAGAGCCTCTGGTACGTCGCCTACACGGCGGCGGTCGTCTGGCCGTTCTGCGCCGTCTACGGCATCGGCCGGGACCGCTCCGGACGGCTGGACCGGGCCACGCGCACCGCCCTGGTCTCCCTCGTCCTCGCCACGACCCTGGTCGCCGTGTACACCGTCGTGGGCGTGCTGGTGCTCAAGGCCCTCCCGGACCGGCCCGGCCGGGGAGCCCTCGTGTGGGGGGCCGTGGGACTGGCCCTCGGAGCCCTGTCCTACCCCTGCGCCAGGGGGGCCGCGCGGATCGTGGACCACGCCTACTACGGCGCCCGTTCCCGCCCGTACCACGTCGTCCGCGAACTCGCCGAGCGCCTCAGCCGGGCCGCCGCCCCCGGCGCCGCCCCGCAACTGCTGTGCGACACCGTCACCCGGACCCTCGGCCTCCCGGGCGCCACCGTGACGGTCAACACCCGCGGCGGCCCGCGCGTCCTGGCCGCCGTCGGCGAGCGGCGCCCGGAGGCCGGCTTCCCGCTGACCTACGAAGGCGGCGTCATCGGCAGTCTCGACGTCACGCTCCGACCCGGCAGCCGGACGCTGGACCAACAGGACCAGGAAGTGCTCCAGTTCCTCGCCGACCAGGCGTCCCCGGCGCTCGCCTCGCTGCAGTTCTACGAGGACCTGCGGGCCGCCCGCGAACGCGAGGTCGTCGCCCGCGAGGAGGCCCGCCGCACGCTGCGGCGCGACCTGCACGACGGGCTGGGCCCGGCCCTCTCCGGCGCACGCCTGCAGATCGACGCCGCGCGCTACGCCGTACCGGACGACTCACCCGCCGCGCCCCCGCTGGGCGTCGCCTCCGAGGGCATCGGCCAGGCCATCGCCGAACTCCGCCGCATCTCGGCCGGCCTCGCCCCCGCGGCCCTCGACCGCAGTGGACTGGGCGGCGCCCTGCGCCAGTTGGTGGACCGCCTCGGCGAACCCCCGCACGTCACCGTGGACTTCACCCCCGACCCGCTGCCACGGCTCCCGGCCGCCGTGGAGGTCGCCGTCTACCTGATCGGCGGCGAGGCCCTCAACAACGTCGTACGGCACTCCGACGCGGACCGCGCCGGCCTGGCCGTCCGCGTGGTCGCCGACTCCGTCACGATCGAGGTGACGGACAACGGCCGCGGACTGCCGGGCCACCCCACGGGCGGCGGACTGGGGCTGCGGTCGATGGAGGAGCGGGCGGCCGAACTGGGCGGGCGGTGCGCCGTCACCGACGGTGAGGACGGTGGCGTGGTGGTCCGGGCGTGGTTCCCGCCGGTGGCGGGGCCGTTCCCGGGCTGAGGCCTGTCCGGCGGACCACGGCCGGGGGCTCCGTCGAGGTCAGATCCCTGCCGTCACTTGAACGCGTTCCTGCCGCAGGAGCCGTGCGCGGTACCGAGGATCTGCGAAGCCTGCTGTCCGGTGAGCTCGAGTTCCTTCTTGGTCTTTATGGCCTGGTCGACGAGGGCCTGTCCGTTGGCGAGGCAGAGCGCGTTGCCGTGGGCGACGAGGGTGTCGTCGTCGATGCGGTCCAGGTCCGGGTAGTGCTTCCGGATCGTCCTGAGGTAGAGCTTGGCCGACAGCCCTGTCAGCCCGCGCAGTTCCGCGGGGGTGGCCGACGGGCTCCCGGACGGGGCGGCCGAGGCGGATGCCGACGCCGATGCCGCCGAGGCGCTCGAGCCGCTGTCGCCGGATGCGCCGCACGCCGAAGTACCGAAAGCGGCGGCCGCAAGGCAGACGGCGAGCAGGGGTAGACGCTTGTGCATGAATCTCCTGTTACGTAAGTGAACAGAGACATTCTCGCCCATGTCCGGTGTGCTCCACGACGGCTTCTCTCCACGGCCCGCGCGGCGTCCGTGGCCGTACCCGGTGGTGGAACGGCCGTGTGCAGCGGGCAGTTGCACAAGGTCACCTCGGTCCCCGTGTCACGGAGGCGGATCCGGCGTCCTGCGATGCCGGGAACGACGTCGTGCACAGAGCGGCGCATCAGCCGGTCCGCGACGTGAACGCCGCCCGGTCCCCGCACCGCAGGCGACCGGCCGGTGACTTCGGAATCACCCAGTGGAGACCTTGTGCACGGTGGTGTCCTCGGGGTGCAGCCGCCGCCCGTCCGCGGACAGCACCTCCAGTGCGCGGAGGCGGTGTCCCTGCCGGCGGTCGACCAGCTGTGAGTGCGGTTCGCCGGGGGCGAAGAAGTTCTGCTCGCCCCACTGCCGCAGCGCCACGATGACGGGGAAGAGCGCCTTGCCCTTCGGGGTCAGTACGTACTCGCGGTAGGCGCTGCCGTCCGAGGCGGGGACGGATTCGAGGACGCCGCCGGCGACCAGGGCGCGCAGACGCGCGGAGAGGATGTTCTTCGCCACGCCCAGGCTGCGCTGGAACTCCCCGAAGCGCCGGCTCCCGTCGAAGGCGTCCCGCACGATCAGCAGGGACCACCAGTCGCCGATCGCGTCCACCGACCGGGCGACGGGGCATTCGCTGTCGTCGAAGCGCGTCCTGGTCACCATGGCGTCCCTCACTCTCACAACGGTTGCAACATGCTACCAAGGAAGTTACCGTCCCGTACTGGTAGCAAGATGAAACCAGAATGGAAGGGGAGTGCTGATGCCGGGCAACGGTGAGGCCGTGACGCGACGGACCGGGACGCGGAGCCGACGAGGGGAGGGTCCCGCGCCCGTCCTGTCCCGTGGCGTCGTCGTCCTGTTCGCCGTCGCCTGCGGGGCCGCGGTGGCCAACGTCTACTTCTCCCAGCCGCTCCTGGTGACCATGGGCCACGACCTCGCGATGAGCCCGGCGCTCGTCGGCAGCGTGGTCACCCTCACGCAGGTCGGATACGGGCTGGGGCTCTTCTTCCTCGTACCGCTGGGCGACGTGGCCGACCGCAGACGGCTCATCGTGGCCCAGCTGCTGCTCCTGGTGGTGGCGCTGACCGTGGTGGCCGCCGCGGACACGGCGGCGGTCCTGCTCGCGGGCATGGCCGCGACGGGGCTGCTCGCCGTCGTCACCCAGACGCTGGTGGCCTTCGCGGCATCACTGGCCCCGCCCGCCGCGCGCGGACGCGTCGTCGGTCTCGTCACCAGCGGTGTGGTCGTCGGCATCCTGCTCGCCCGCACCGCGTCCGGCCTCATGGCCGACCTCGCCGGCTGGCGCTCCGTCTACCTCGCCTCGGCCTCGCTCACCGCTCTGCTCGCCCTGGTCCTGTACCGGGTGCTGCCGCGCCGCGGCGACGCCCCGCCGACGACCCTGCGCTACGGACAGCTCCTGCGCTCCACGATCACCCTGTTCGCGCGGGAACGGCTGCTGCGGCTCCGGGCCCTGTTCGGTCTGCTGGTCTTCGCCGCCTTCAGCACGCTGTGGAGCAGCATCGCGCTGCCGCTCAGCGAGGCCCCGTACTTCCTGTCCCACAGCGCGATCGGGGCGCTGGGGCTGATCGGTGTCGCCGGCGCCCTGGCCGCGACCGTGGCGGGCCGTCTGAACGACCGCGGGCTCTCCCGCAGGACCACCGGCATCGCCCTGGCGCTGCTCGCCGCCTCGTGGCTGCCCCTGGCCTTCACCCGCACCTCGCTCTGGGCCCTGTTCGCCGGGGTGATCCTCCTCGACCTCGCCGTGCAGGCGGTCCACGTCACCAACCAGACCCTGATCTACGCGCTGCACCCGGAGGCGGGCAGCCGGCTGATCGGCGGCTACATGGTCTTCTACTCGATCGGCAGCGCCACCGGCGCCATCGCCGCGACCTCCCTCTACACGGTGGCCGGCTGGGGCGCCGTCTGCGCACTGGGTGCCGCGTTCAGCTGCCTCGGGCTCGCGCTGTGGGCGTGCACACGACACAGCATCCCGGAGCCCGTCACCGGGGCGACCTCCGGCGGCGAAGGCTGAGCGTTCCGGCCGGATGGCCGGGCCGGTCGGCGAGAACGCCCATGCCCAGGAGGGGCGTT
Organism: Streptomyces thioluteus; assembly: GCF_039535865.1. NCBI lineage: Bacteria > Bacillati > Actinomycetota > Actinomycetes > Kitasatosporales > Streptomycetaceae > Streptomyces > Streptomyces thioluteus. The sequence goes on along the minus strand of NZ_BAAAXZ010000038.1, from coordinate 9,091 downwards.
GCGCCCCGCACCGCGTCCGGCAGGGATGCCCGGCCCCCGCGCCGCCCGTGACCGGCGGGACCACCCGAACCACCCGGATGGCATGATCGGACTCTCGACGAGCACGAAGAGTCCCTCTGCCCAACACCTAACAAATCGGTCAGACAATTGACATCTATAGTACGGCGGGTGTTTCCGCGAATATTGAAGTCCGCCGCCTGGCGCCGACCACGGGTGATCCTCTGGGCCACCGCCGGTGTGGTGGCCCTCGGGTTCCTCATCGCGCTGGAGATCGCCGCGCGTCACTGCACCGGCGAGCCGGGGCCGATCACCAACCAGGCGAAAGAGGTGATCTTCGCCCCCAAACCGGGGCCGCTGTACGGCGGCATGCTGTTGATGATGCTGGTGCTCACCTGGCGGCAACGGTTCATCGCGGTCGGTGCCGCGATCGGCATCGACGTCGTCTTCGTGCTGGCGCGGTGGGCGGCCGACGTCAAGGTGACCGACGGCCGGTACTTCGGCAACGGCGCACTCTGGGTGATGCTGGGCTGCGCGGTCATCGCCGTCACGCGCCGCACCGGCCGGGAACGCCTCCTGCTGCTGAAGGGCGTCGGGCTGGGCCTGCTGCTGGTGGCCGGCCGCAAGGCCGGCGACACCTGGCTGCTCATCACGGCGAAGACCCGCCCGACGGTGCTCGACCCGTACGTGGCGACCGCCGATCACGCGCTGGGCAACCCGTCGTGGCTGGTGGGCCGGATCGTCGAGGCCTCCGGCCCGGTCGGCAGGTTTCTGCTCAACGGGGTCTACGCCCAGCTCGCGCTCGCCGCGGTCGCCGTCGCGCTGTACCAGCTGCGCAACGTCGCGGCCGAGGGCCGCTTCCCGCGCCACCATCTGGTGCGCACCTTTCTGGTGATCGGCCTCCTCGGACCGGGCATCTACATGATCTTCCCGGTGGTCGGACCGGTCTTCGCCTACGGCCCGGGCGCCTCCGGCACCGGCGGCGTGGAGTGGGCGGTGACCAACGTGTGGCCGGACGTGCTGCCCCCGATCTCGGCCCCGCACCCGGTGCTCTACGACGGCATCACCCCGCGCAACTGCATGCCCAGCCTGCACACGGCGTGGGCCACCGCGATCTTCATCCACTCCCGCAAGGGCCCGCGGTTCCTGCGGTACGCGGGGACGTTCTGGCTGGTCGCCACGCTCACCGCGACGCTGGGATTCGGCTACCACTACGGCGCGGACCTCATCGCCGGTGTGGTGTTCACGCTCACGATCGAGACGGCTCTGCGCACGATCGACCGTGGCTGGGACCGGTCGGGAATCCAGCTGGTGGCCTACGGCACGGCGATCTTCACCGCGCTCCTGGTGTCGTACCGCTACCTGCCGATGGAGATGGCCGGGCATCCGTGGGTGTTCGGTCCCCTTCTCGTCCTGGCGATGGTCTCGGTGATCTACGGCTACGTACGGACCACCAAGCGGTGGGAGGCGAAGGCCGCACCGGCACGGCAACCCGAACCGCAACCCGAGCTGGTGTGAGTCACCCCGGCGCGCGCCGCTGAGCGCGGCGTTCCCCTGACCGCTACGGCCCGGCCGGCGGGTCCGTACCACGGACCCGCCGGCCGGGCCGTAGCGGCACATGCCGGTGAACGGCCGACCGCATGTGCCCCGTCCGGCCCGGAAGATCACCGTCCGCACCCGGGTAGACATCGGCCATGGCCACCTCGCGCAGGCTGCTCGTCCCCCTCCTCCTCGCCCTGCTCGCGCTCCTCGGCGCCGCCCCGGCACCGGCGGGGGCCCGGGCGCCGCGGGACCCTGCCGTCGTCACCACGGACGCGGGCCCCGTCCGCGGTCTGGTCACCGACCGGGGCAGGGTCTTCCTCGGGATGCCGTTCGCCGCGCCGCCGGTGGGGGAGCGGCGGTGGCGGCCGCCGGGGCCCGTGACCCCGTGGTCCGTGGTCCGGGACGCGACCGTCGCCGCGCGGGCGTGCGCCCAGCCGGCCCGCGCCGAGCTGGGCAGCCCCGAGAGCACGAACGAGGACTGCCTGTACCTGAACGTCTTCACCCCGCCGGAGGGCGGAAGCGGCAAACCGGTGCTGGTGTGGTTCCACGGCGGGGCGTTCCTGGCCGGGAGCGCGGCCAACTACGACGCCTCCCGCCTGGCCCGGACCGGCGACATGATCGTGGTCACCGCCAACTACCGCCTGGGCGCCTTCGGTTACCTGGCCCACCCCGGGCTGACCGCCGAGGCCCCCGGCACCGGCTCCGGCGACTACGGCCTCATGGACCAGCAGGCCGCGCTCCGCTGGACCCGGGCGAACGCGGCGGCGTTCGGCGGGAACCCCGCGAACGTCACCGCGGGCGGCCTGTCGGCCGGCGGCCTGAGCGTCTGCGCCCACCTGACGGCCCCCGGATCGCGCGGGCTCTTCGCACGCGCCGTCGTCCACAGCGCCCCCTGCGGCCTGGCGTCCCGGCCCGTCGCCGAGGCCGAGTCCACCGGCCGGACGTTCGCCACCGGCGCGGGCTGCGTGGGCTCCGCCACCGCCGTCGTGACCTGCCTGCGCGGCAGGACGGCCGCCGAGTTGCTGAAGGTCCCCACGCCGAGTGCCGCCCCCTGGTGGCAGGTCTCGGGCACGCCCGTCCTGCCCGAACCCCCGGGAGAGGTCATCGCCGCGGGCGGCCACGCGAAAGTGCCCGTGCTGGCCGGCAACGCGCTCGACGAGGGGACCATCGGCGCCGCCGCCGTGGAGGCCCAGGGCACCCCCCTCAACGCCGTCACCTACCCCGTCGTCCTCACCGCCCTGTTCGGGACGGGACGCCTCGCGGGTCGCCGCGCACTACCCGGGCTCGGCGTACGGCGACGACTACCGCCTGGCGTTCGCCGCCGCGTACGGGGACTACCTCGTCGCCTGCCCCACCCGGGAGGCGGCCCGCTGGTTCGCCACGGCGACGCCCGGCCGGTCGTTCGCCTACGAGTTCGCCGACCGGAACGCGCCCAACCTCTACGCCCGCACCCCCGACTTCCCCCTGGGCGCCTATCACGGGTCCGACACCCCGTACCTCTTCGACTACCGGGTGACCGGGGACCTCCGGCTGAACCCGGCCCAACTGCGGCTCTCCGACGCCATGATGGGCTTCTGGTCCCGCTTCGCCGCCGCCGGCGACCCCGGCGGCGGATGGGCGCCGACGGCCCCCGCCCCGTACCGGCCGCTCTCCCTGGCCCCGGACGCGGTCGGCCCCCGGGACGACTTCGACGCGGGCCACCAGTGCGGCTTCTGGGCCGGGATCCCCCGCCCGGCGTCGCAGGCGGCCGCGGTGACCGGAGCGGTCCTCGCCGAGCAGCGGTGATCGGTGCCCCGCGGACCGGACGGCCCCGGCGCGCGCGGCTCTGACCGGCGGCGATACGGTGTCGGACGGGGCGGAAGGACCACCCCGGGCCGGGCGTGAGGTGCGAGGAGCGGCGTGGGAGAACACCGGGGCGGGCGCGGTACGGCTGCCGCAACTCAGGCTGGACGAGCTGCTGGACGAGGTCCAGGCCCGGCTCGACGACGCCGCCCGCGGCACCCGCGACCGGGTGCACAACCTGCTGGAGGCCGTCCTGTCGGTGGGGCGCGGCCTGGAGTTGGAGCAGGTGCTGCACGGCATCATCGAGGCCGCCGTCGTCCTCGTCGACGCCCGGTACGGCGCCCTGGGCGTGATCGGGCCGGACGGGCGGACGCTCTCGCAGTTCCTCACCGTCGGGTTGACGGAGGATCAGATCCGGGAGATCGGCCCGTACCCGTCCGGCCACGGCATCCTCGGCGAACTGATCCGCCACCCCGAGCCGTTGCGGCTGCCGAAGATCTGCGAGCACGCCGCCTCGTACGGCTTCCCGCCCGGCCACCCGCCGATGCACACCTTCCTCGGCGTGCCGATCCGCGTCCGCGACCACGTCTTCGGCAACCTCTACCTGACCGAGAAGCGCGGGGGAGCGGACTTCGAGGACGAGGACGAGGAAGTGCTCGCCACCCTCGCCGTCGCGGCCGGCGTCGCCATCGACAACGCGCGCCTCTACGAGGAGGCCGTGCGCCGCGAGCGCTGGCTGCGCGCGAGCGCGGAGGTGACCACCGCCCTGATGTCCGGGCAGCCCGCGCGCCGAGGTGACCGCCGTATCGCCCGGCTGGCCCGGGAGATCACGGGCTCCGTACTCGCCGTCTTCTCCCTGCCGGAGGCCGACGGCACGGCCCTGGCCGTCGAGGCGGCCACCGGCGACGAGCCCCCGCGGGGCACCGTGCTGCCCCTGGCCGGCACCCTGAGCGGCGCCGCCTTCGCCGACGGCCGCCCGGCCCGGGCCCGTACCGCGGCCGAGGCGCCCGCCGGTCCGGCGGTGGCCGTGCCCGTCACCTCCGGCGACGCGGTCCACGGGGTGCTCCTGCTCGCCCGGCCCGCCGGCGGGGCGGAGTTCTCCGAGCGCGAGACCGGGCCGCTGCTCGCCTTCGCCGGACAGATCGGCCTGGCCATGGAGCTCGCCGAACGGCGCGCGGACACCGAGCAGTTGGCCCTGCTGGAGGACCGCGACCGGATCGCCCGCGACCTCCACGACCTCGCCATCCAGCGGCTCTTCGCCACCGGCATGACCCTGCAGAGCGCCGACCGCTTCATCGACCACCCCGAGGCCGCCGAACGCGTCCAGCGCGCCGTGGACGACCTCGACGAGACCATCAAGATCATCCGCTCCACCATCTTCGGCCTCCGCTCCCGCGAGGACCGCCCCCCAGCACGGCCTGCGCACCCGCGCCGTCCGCGCCGTCGCCGAGGCCGGCACCGCCCTCGGCTTCGCCCCCGGCCTGCGCATGGAGGGCCTCCTGGACACCCAGGTGCCCCGCGAGGCGGCGGACGACGCCGTGGCCGTCCTCGGCGAGGCGCTGACGAACGCGGGCCCGGCACGCGGGGGCCCGGTCGGTGGACGTCGCCGTCGTCAACGACGGCCAGGACCTGGTCCTGACCGTCGCCGACGACGGGGTCGGCATGCCGGCCGGCGCCGGGCGCCGCAGCGGGCCCTGCGCAACCTCGCCGAGCGGGCGGAGCGGCACGGCGGTGCGCTGTCCGTGGAGGCGCGGGGGCGGGGGCGGGACGGTGCTGGTGTGGCGGATTCCGCTGGCGGGCCCCGGCGTTGAGCCGGTCAGGAGGAGACGAAGCTGTCGAAGGCGTCGCGGACCGCCGAAACGCCGGAGGCCAGGGCCTTGACGTGCCCCAGCGCCGTGGCGAGGCTCTGGATGCGGAAGTGCAGCACGTCCCGCTCGGGTTGTGCCTTGGCGGCCTCCGACTCGGCCTCGTCGAGGGCGAGTTCGGCGCACCGCACCGCTCGTTCGTCCATCTCTGAGCGCAGCTCGGCCAGTTCGACGCGCAGCTCGGCCATCGCCTGCAGGAGTTCCTCCTGGGCCGGGGGCAGCGCCGCCGACGGGGATGCTCCGTAGGAACCTTGAGCCTGCGCCCGGTATCCGGCGGCGATGACGCTGTTGTGCGCACCACCCGTGATGTGCACTCCCGAACCCTGGTGCCTGCCCTGCCTGTCCGGTGCCATGACTGCCTCCTCGGCGTACGTTCTGCGGCTGTCGGCTGATGGTCAGTCGGTACGGGACTTCGGTGCGCCCATCCGTGCCGGGGGCGCGGTGACGTTGGCCCTGGCACCCTTACCGGCGGCGATGACACTGTTGTGTGCACCGCCGGTGATGTGCACCATGTTGTTGACGATGTTCTGCGCCTGCTGCTCGAACTCGCTCACGTCGTAGCCGCGGGCCTTGAGTTCCGTATGCACCGCGGTCTGCGCCCGTACCCAGAGCGTGCTCAGGAAGCGGTCCACGTCGAACTCCTGGAAGACGTTCTGGAACCGCGTCTCCGCGCCGAGTTCCCGCACACTGATCGTCGGCGCGTGGTTGACGGCGTAGCCGCAGCGCACCAGCCGGCGGTAGCGGTGGCGGTTTCTGCGCGGCCCGGCCGGCGGACGCCAGCGTGTCCAGGATCTGGCCGAGCGCGGCGCCCACGTCCCGGCCCAGCCCCCAGGCCGCCTGCCCCATCACCGTCAGCCCGTCGACCAGCGGATCGGCGGGCGCGAACGAGTCCACCGCGCGGTAGGCGATGGCGGTCGGCGGCAGCAGGTAGGGCTGCCAGTCCAGGTGCAGCACACCGCCCTGCGTGGTGGCCCGCACGAGCACCGTGGTGACGACGTCCTCCTGCCAACTGCCGACGCGGCATCGCCAGGGCAGTGGCCGCAGCCGCCCATGGCCGAACAGCTCCAGGGCGTGGTCAGCGGTCTCCAGCAATCACGCCGCTGCTGGAGGTGCGGGCGCCGACATCCCGCCGACGCCAGTCGGCGACCGGCCCGCGGCGCAGCCCCGGGCGGAACACCCGGGCGCCGACCGGTCAGCCGGTGCAGCGCGTCCCCCGGGTACGCGGGGCCCCGGCAACCGAGGTCGAGCACGCGGGGCGGTGATCGACCCGGTGCAGAACGGCTGGCGCTGGTCGACCGGATCGGGGGCGGCGCCGGTTCGTCGTCCTCGCCTGGCGGGGACGAGTTCCAGGGCAGTTGGCAGGAGGACGTCGTCACCACGGGTGCTCGTGCGTGGCCACCACGCAGGGCGGTGTGCTGCACCTGGACTGGCAGCCCTACCTGCTGCCGCCGACCGCATCGCCTACCGCGCGGTGGACTCGTTCGCGCCCGCCGATCCGCTGGTCGACGGGCTGACGGTGATGGGGCAGGCTGGCCTGGGGGCTGGGCCGGGACGTGGGCGCCGCGCTCGGCCAGATCCTGGACACGCTGGCGTCCGCCGGCCGGGCAGCCGCGCAAGAACCGCCACCGCTACCGCCGGCTGGTGCGCTGCGGCTACGCCGTCAACCACGCGCCGACGATGCAGTGTGACGGGAACTCGGCGCGGAGACGCGGTTCCAGAACGTCTTCCAGGAGTTCGACGTGGACCGCTTCCTGAGCACGCTCTGGTACGGGCGCAGACCGCGGTGCATACGGGAACTCAGGCCCGCGGCTACGACGTGAGCGAGTTCGAGCAGCAGGCGCAGAACATCGTCAACAACATGGTGCACATCACCGGCGGTGCACACAACAGTGTCATCGCCGCCGCGTAAGGGTGCCAGGGCCAAACGTCACGCGCCCCCGGCACGGATGGGCGCACCGAGAGTCCCGTACCGACTGACCATCAGCCGACAGCGCGCAGAACGTACGCCGAGGAGGCAGTCATGGCACCGGACAGCAGGGCAGGCACCAAGGGTTCGGGAGTGCACATCACGGGTGGTGCGCACAACAGCGTCATCGCGCCCGGATACCGGGCGCAGGCTCAAGGTTCCTACGGAGCATCCCCGTCGGCGGCGCTGCCCCGGCCCAGGAGGAACTCCTGCAGGCGATGGCCGAGCTGCGCGTCGAACTGGCGAGCTGCGCTCAGAGATGGACGAACGAGCGGTGCGGTGCGCCGAACTCGCCCTCGACGAGAGCCGAGTCGGAGGCCGCGCAAGGCACAACCGAGCGGGACGTTGCTGCACTTCCGCATATCCAGAGCCTCGCCACGGCGCTGGGGCACGTCAAGGCCCTGGCTCCGGCGTTTCGGACGGTCCGCGACGGCACTTCGACAGCTTCGTCTCCTCCTGACCGGCTCAACGCCGGGCAGCCCGCCAGCGGAATCCGCCACACCAGCACCGTCCCGCCCCGCCCCCGCGCCTCCACCGGACAGCGCACCGCCGTGCCCGCTCCGCCCGCTCGGCGAGGTTGCGCAGGCCCGCTGCGGCGCCCGGCGCCGGCCGGCATGCCGACCCACGTCGTCGGCGACGGTCAGGACCAGGTCCTGGCCGTCGTTGACGACGGCGACGTCCACGACCGGGCGCCCGCGTGCACGGGCCGCGTTCGTCAGGCGCCTCGCCGAGGACGGCCACGGCGTCGTCCGCCCGCCTCGCGGGGCACCCATGGGTGTCCAGAGGCCCTCCATGCGCAGGCCGGGGGCGAAGCCGAGGCGGGTGCCGGCCTCGGCGACGGCGCGGGACGGCGCGGGTGCGCAGGCCGTGCTGGGGGGCGGTCTCGCGGGAGCGGAGGCCGAAGATGGTGGAGCGGATGATCTTGATGGTCTCGTCGAGGTCGTCCACAGGCGCGCTGGACGCGTTCGGCGGCCTCGGGGTGGTCGATGAAGCGGTCGGCGCTCTGCAGGGTCATGCCGGGTGGCGAAGGAGCCGCTGGATGGCGAGGTCGTGGAGGTCGCGGGCGATCCGGTCGCAGGTCCTCCAGCTAGGGCCGCAAACTGCTCGGTGTCCGCGCGCGTTCGGCGAGCTCCATGGCCAGGCCGATCTGTCCGGCGAAGGCGAGCAGCGGCCCGGTCTCGCGCTCGGAGAACTCCGCCCCGCCGCGGGACGGGCGAAGCAGGAAGCACACCCGTGGACCGCGTCGCCGGAGGTGACGGGCACGGCCACCGCCGGACCGGCGGGCGCCTCGGCCGCGGGTACGGGCCCGGCCGGGCGGCCGTCGGCGAAGGCGGCGCCGCTCAGGGTGCCGGCCAGGGGCAGCACGGTGCCCGCGCGGGGGCTCGTCGCCGGTGGCCGCTCGACGGCCAGGGCCGTGCCGTCGGCCTCCGGCAGGGAGAAGACGGCGAGTACGGAGCCGTGATCTCCCGGGCCAGCCGGGCGATACGGGCGGTCACCTCGGCGCGCGGGCTGCCGGACATCAGGGCGGTGGTCACCTCCGCCGTGCTCGCGCGTCAGCCAGCGCGCGCGGCGCACGGCCTCCTCGTAGAGCGCGCCGTTGTCGTGGCGACGCCGGCCCGCGACGGCGAGGGTGGCGAGCACTTCCTCGTCCTCGTCCTCGAAGTCCGCTCCCCGCGCTTCTCGGTCAGGTAGAGGTTGCCGAAGGACGTGGTCGCGGACGCGGATCGGCACGCGAGGAGGTGTGCATCGGCGGTGGCCGGGCGGGAAGCGTACGAGGCGGCGTGCTCGCAGATCTTCGACACGCCGCAACGGCTCGGGGTGGCGGATCTTTTCTCTTTCTTCCTCTTTTCTGTTACGTGCCGTATCTCTTATTCCCTCGTCCCCCTATTTTTATTCATTTCTCTTTTTTCTTTCTTCTCGTTTTGTTTTCTCTCTCACC